>JALZUU010000732.1 GCA_023300665.1 Saprospiraceae bacterium
AATAAGATATACGAACGAAAAAAGCCCGCGAACCTATTCGTTCGCGGGCTTTTTTTATTTCTTACTAAAGAAAATTGAACTTGAAATTTATGCCTTGGCCTTCTGCCGATTCTCCCACCAATTCCCCACTTTCTTAAAACTATAATATTCTATCCCAACTAAAATCAAAGCAAAAAAAGCAGCGAAACAAAATCTTTTGAAAGTAAGTTTATCCAAAAACGCTTGCCCTGCAACGGTAGGATCAAAATAAGCACTCACACAAGTCATCATCGTCAGCTTTAGCGAAAAACTGAATAACATCTTAGCTGGAGTAAATTTTAAATTGGAGGGATTAAGCACGGGTTTTTATTTTTGTTGAATTGTTGTGTTGTTTGAATCGTTGAATCGTTGAATCGTTGAGCTTGATCTAAAAAGTGTTTTTCTCGCAAAGTTCGCAGGACCCCGTCCCGTACTTGCTTCGGGAGACGCAGAGACCTTCTAACGTGTATATCTTTTAGCGTGAATAATTTAAGTATAAAAATATTATTAATATATCATAGGTCTTTTGATTTTAGGCTTTTTAGAGTAGGCTCATCGTTGAATTTACGGTGAAAATCTGATTTCTTTTTATCAAAGTTCTTTAAAAATAGTATTTTATTTTAAAAAGAGAAAATTTGAATTTGAATTTGCTTTCTTATCTAATCAATGTAACGTTACCTCGGGTCCGAAGGTTCCCTTCTCCAAAGCAATTTACTTCTAAATAATATCCATAAACATCAGGCGCTAAGCGTTCTCCTTTATAACGTCCATCCCAAGTTCCATTAACTTCATGGGTCTCAAAAACTTTTTCACCCCAGCGATTAAATATAGCCCAATAAGCAGACTCTACTGGAACGCCATAAAGTTGTAGCAGGTCATTTTCACCATCACCATTTGGAGTAAAAGCATTGGGAAAGAAAACAAAGGGTAAATCACAATCTGGCGTTACAACGGTCACACGAACCGAAGCTGAAGCCGTACAACCACGCTCATCTGTCACGAGAACTGTATAGGTTTGATCTCCTATTGGTTGAGCTGTTGGAGCAGCAATATCTACGGCACTCAAGGTCGAATCTCCGCTCCACTGAAAACTACCTGGTAAGGAAGGAAATGCTCCTAACTGAATCGTCTGTCCTACAATAATGGTATCACTATCTAGGGTAATATCCACCGATTGATTATTGTCAAGTACTTCCACCGTTGCACTCCGAGTAGCGGAACAACCAAAGGCATTTTCCATAAAAACTGAATAAGTGGTGGTATTTGTTGGACTTACCAAAACCGAATCATCGGTACTTGAACCAATAATCGTTTCGATTGGATTCCACTCATAAGTCAATGGAATACCAGGAAGAAAATTGGTGACCTGAAGCTGTACGGTATCATTTCGGCAGATGCTTTGCCCTACGGTTCCAGCATCGATGGCATTATTACTAACTTGAATGGTATCTCGTAAAATACAACCTGCCGAATCTCTAGCTTGTAAAAAATAAGTCCCTAAAAAAGTAGGCCGAACGCTTATTTCTGATTCTGTCCCAATAGGTAGTCCAAAGTTTGGAGTAAGCGACCAAAGGAACTCAGCTGGTAAATTAGTTGAAGCCATCAAAACTACCGAATCTCCACAAATCTGTTGATCCTCAGAGGCTTCTAAGGTAAGGAGGGGCGGTACAATGGCAACCAAAGTTTCTATTCGCATACAACTTGCCTCTTCAGCAGAAGTTACCGTAATAGTATAAACGGTATTTTCAATTGGACCAATCAATGGATTAGGAGAAGTAGGATCTGAAACTGCATTGGCTGGACTCCAATTATATTGATAATCAGGATTAAAACCAGGATTGGCAAACACCGTATCTCCAGCACAAATCAAAATCGTATCATTAATAGTTTCTTCAACCAAAGGAATTATAAAACTTTGGAACAATGTATCAGAACAACCATTATCTGAGTTTGCTATTAATTCGGCCAAATAGGTTCCCGGTTCTAAAAAAGTAATAATTGGATTTTCTAAAACACTCGTTTCTCCATTGCTAAAGTTCCATTGATAATCTGAAATAGCACCTTGTCCATTAACAGAATTATTCATAAATTCTACCACTGCACTATCTCCACAAGTGATAAATTCGGGGGTGAATCCTAAATTAATAGTAGGTTCTGTTACCGTTATCGGTAAAAACAATGTATCAGCACAAGAAATAAAACTATTGTAATATAATTGAACGACATAATCTCCAGGACCAGGATAGGTATGACTCGGTTCAAATTCATCAGAAGTCAAATCAGGCTGGGTAGGATCGCCAAAATCCCAAACAAAGTAAGGTCCATTAGCATTATTATTAAAAAATTCAACATTAAACCCTGAACATTGCGAATAAGTGAATGCACTTAGTGTCGGTAGCGTATCTAAAACACCTACTTCCACGGTATCAATCAAGGTACAATTAAATTGGTTGGTCATTTCTACAAAGAGGAAATAAGTTCCTGGATCTAGTCGCTCAATAAACGGTTGACTGGTCATTCCTCCTTGTTGAATATATTCTTCTGGAAACCAGTTATAAGTAAGTATATCGTTAGAATCTAAATTTTCAAGTTGTAGTCGCGCAAATTCTCCTTCGCAAAGTAACGTTAAATCATCTACTTCAACATTGATTCCATTTCCAGTAATCTGAACGCTATCAAAAACAGCACATCCAAAGCTATCTCGAACTAACAAGAAATATGTTTGAGTACCAATCGGTGTTACCTCTACGGTTGCTTCTTCGCCTAATATATTGTCAAAATCTGGATCGTCACTCCAAATAAATTGATCTGCTTGAATAGAATTTGCCGAAAGGCTAATATTTGGTAAACAAGTTACCGTATCATTGGTCAGATCTAAAATTATCGGAGGAGGCACAAAAACGGTTACTTCTAAATCTCTTGTACAAAGGCCCATACTGTCACTTACCATCGCTCGATAAATCGTGGTTTCTGTCGGTGTTGCTCTTGGATTTGGAAGATTTGGATCATCCAAAGTCCCTGCGGGGGTCCATTCATAAATATATTGCGGTGCAAAAGTATTATTTAAGTTTACGCCACCTCCAGAACATAGCTGTAATAGTTCATTTTCGATTTCTTCCTCAACCACTACAATATTTATCGTTTCTTCTGTAGAACTAGTACACCCGGTAGAAGATATAACGGTTAGACGTAATCGGTAAATTCCACTGCTGGTTATTTGAAAAACTGGATTTTGTTCTGTTAATGTATCTAATGGAATATTGTTTAAAAATAGCACCCATTCCCAAGATGCTACTTGGCCAACCTCGTCAATAGAAAGGTCGGTAATTAAAATTTCTTGACCATTATTACAATCACCAAAAACTACCTCAACATCTGCCGTAATAGAAGGCCGTTGGACAGAGATTGTTTGAAAAAAGGTATCCACACAAGTGTTCCCAGGTTCCGCGATCAGCATGATTTGATAAGTTCCTGTATCTCCGTAAGCATAAACAGGCTCTTCCATTGTCGAGCTAGCGCCAGGATTTAAAGGGTCATTAAAAAACCACAAAAATTGATCGGCATTCGCACTTTGGTTATCAAAAGAAACGGTGAGTTGGTCATTACAAACAACTTCGGGGGTAAAAAAAGAAGAAACCGTTTCACCACAAACTCCTACATTATATTGAAAATCTCGTCGAGTAGTAGAGATAATTTCTCCATTTCGAAACTCTTCCAAACAGATTCCTACCACAAATTGTCCAATCGTATTAGGTAAACCAGTTAATAACCCTGTATTTGGATCAATTGCCAATGGCGCACCCCCACCAAACCCATTCAGCATATTTTCTACGCCATAAGGTGGAGAAATCCAGTTAACAATATTATACGGAGGTGGATTGGGCGGTTGTGGTAAGGGAAAATCAGGACTAGCCCCTAACAAAGGTGCACAGAGTTGGTAAACAATGGAATCATTATCTATATCTACTGCGCTCTGGTCAAAGAAAATGGGTTCATTAACACAGATATACAGGGGCGGCCAATCCCTAAATTTGGCACTGGAATTACATTCTAATAAAGCTTCTTCCGTAATCGTGACCCCATAAGTAGCACCAGAAGCCAAGGGCTCTATGATATTGACAATCGTTTGATTACGACAACAACGCTGATAAGCCAGTTGATAACCACCAGAACGAAAGGGTAAATCAACTATGGATCGGTAAGTTGAAGTATGTACACAAACATTGGGAGGAACCACCAAACAAGGATTGGTAAGTACCGGATCGAGGGTATCATCGTTCATCAACTCAATGAGTAGTTGTCCATTATTTCCTACCGAAGTTATTAGATCATTGTCCTCACCAAAAATACCAATGGAGGCTGGATTATCGAAATAGGCGTTTGGATTACCATTAATACAATCTCGGAAAACAGTAAGAATAATCTCATACTGATTGTCCCCTAAACAAGTGTAGGTAATTTCACCACCAACAATATGAGTTGCTTTTGCAGAATAGATACTTGCAAAAAGAAAAAATAGGATGAAATATTTACTAATTTTTTGTCGCAAGGAATAAGAATTGGTTAAGAAGATGGTTTTTGTTTTTGTACTTGTCTAATAGGGTAATCGGATCAAGTTTAATGA
>JALZUU010000733.1 GCA_023300665.1 Saprospiraceae bacterium
TTATAACGAAGAGTTGATTGAACGTAACGAGCTGAATGCTACAGGAGTACTGTACTACCAGTTAGAAACGGCAACTGAAACAGCAACTAAGAAAATGATTATAGTGAAGTAATACTATTTACCGGAAAGTAAATTGAGATATAAGAGCTTGTTGGTAAGTTCTAAAAAAGTGGCTACTCCGTTTATTCGGAGTAGCTATTTTTTTTGAATGAAATAATGACTTTTCTATTTTATCTTCGTCTAAATTTTGATGTAATGTTATTATAAATATAAATATATTGAGTATTTATATGTTTTTTTTATAACTTTACACGCTTAACACCTTTCACCTTTTCCCTAAAACTGTAATTTTTAATTAGTAATTAAGTGATATCAATCACTTAATCCCACTCTTTCTATAGCATCTTTCTTGCTATTTTAAACTGTTTTTTATACCAAAATTTACAAATTCACCATTATCATGAAAAAAAATTACACAAACAAAACGGTGAGAGATCGTATACTCAGTGTGTTATTCCTTCTTTTTTCTTTTACGATTTTCACCCAAGCTCAACCGCTATCAATCAGTTGTGTACCAGGATTTCCAATTACCTGCGAAGCAGATGCAATTGTAAATGTTGATGCAACTTTTGTTTTTTCTCCTACTTGTAACGTCTCTCCTGGAGCAGTTACCGTGACGGGACCCGTCATCAATGGTACAGAAAACTGCACTGGTTCAACGTATACCTATACTTATAGGGTGACGGATGACTGTGGTGCTGCTGCCTCTTGTGATCAGGTTTTTACCATAGCAAGTCAAGTGGGACCATCTATCTTGAGCTGTCCACAAAATCAAACAGTATCTTGTAGTTTTAATGTTTTTCCACAACCTAATTTTATTGAAGTTGAAACACCTTGTGGTTTAGCATCAGAAATTGAGGTAGTCGGCCCGCAAGTATTTGGTCCAGCAGAATGTAGCGGAACCCAATATATTTACACATATGTTGCTCGTGATGCATGTGGAAGAACTGCGGAATGTCAACAGGTTTATACGTTGTCTAATGACGGTCCAGAGTTTGTCTGTCCTCCGGATATTTGTGTCTTAGAATGTCCAGCTGATGGAGATATGATTGAAGCTCAATTTGCTTATTTTGCAACCCAAGCTACCATTATTAATCCTTGTGGAAACGAATCTACCGTGACTAATAATTTTAATACTAATAATTTTATTAATGCTAATTGTGGAGAAGGACCTATCGCTTTCGAAAATGCTACACAATATCAGATTGTTACTTTTACGGCAGTTGATGCTTGTTTTGGATTTACAAATTGTACTGCTTTAGTAGTCGTAGTAGATAATGAACCACCTGTTGTGGCCGGAACACCTCAACTAGGAATTGCTGAGTGTGGTGATCGTGCTCAGACTGATTACGATTTTTGGATTCAACAAAATATAAACAACTTGTCTGCAGAAGATGCTTGTAGTAATGTAACTTGGACTTACACGCCAAGTACACCAACAGAAGTATGTGGGCCAAGTGGTTACGCAATTACAGAAGTATTCTTTTCTGCTACGGATGATTGTGGGAACAGTACTACCTTAGAAGCACATTTTAAATTAAAAAATAACTTCCCACCAACCTTTGTAGATCTCGTTCCTAATATAGAAATTAATTGTGGAGAATCTGCCAACTTTATAGAACCTGCTATCCAAGATGCTTGTGGTAATACCACTCTAACTTTTGTAGATAGTACACTCCCTGGAGATTGCAGTGGAACACCTATTCTCGTGAGAACATATACGGTGACGGATGTTTGTGGAGGATCAAGCACGGGATCACAAACGATCGCCGTAATTGATAATGAGTCTCCAACTTTTACCAATACTCCAGCTACCATTGTTGTAGGTTGTGGAGCACCAATCGTTTTTGTGGAGCCTACCGCTGTTGATGATTGTAGTGGACCAGTAACGATTACTTTTGAAGAGTATACTGTTGGAAATGCAGATTGTGTAAATGGCCAACAAACTAATAGAGATTGGACGGCTACGGATGCCTGTGGAAACCAATCTACGGTGACGACAACTATTATTCAAGAAGGTGATGATACACCACCAGTATTTACGAACGTACCGAGTTCGGTTAGTTTTAGCTGTGGTGAAACAATGCCTAGTTTTGAAGAACCAACAGCAACAGATAATTGTGGTTCTGTAACGATTACTTTTGAAGAGTATACGGTAGGTAATGATTGTGCAAATGGCCAACAAATTAATAGAGATTGGACCGCCACAGACAATTGTGGAAATCAATCAACGGTGACAACTTCGATCACATTGGAAGGAGACACTGAAGGTCCTGTATTTACTTTTGTACCAGAAACACCAGATGTAAATTGTGGAAATATTCCAGAATTTGAAGAACCAATTGCGACAGATGATTGTGGAACCGTGACGATTACTTTCGTAGAATATCAATCTCCTGGAACAATCTGTGACGAAGGATATTCTCTAAAACGAGACTGGACCGCAGTAGATAACTGTGGCAATGCGACAACGGTTACAACGGCTATTTGGGTAAACGCAGATGTAACTCCTCCAGTATTTACCTTTGTACCAGAAACACCAGATGTAGGATGTAATGATATTCCTGATTTTGAAACTCCTATCGCAGAAGATGATTGTGGTAATGTAACCATTACTTTTGTAGAATATCAGTCGCCACCAGACGGAGTTGTTTGCGAAGACGGAATTGCGCGGAAGCGAGATTGGACGGCTACGGATGATTGTGGCAATGCAACAACTGTAACAACAACTATTTGGATCAATGAGTATGAAACAAATACAACTACTGCTACCGTTGCAGGAATGATCACAAATGCAGCCGACGAAATTATTGATGAAGTATATGTAACGGCAGAAGGAAGTGCTGCTGTTATGATGGGGAGTATGACCACAGATGAAACAGGGGAATATAATTTTGACCTTGATCTAGGACAAAATTATACAATTATTCCTGCTAGAAACGATGACATGATGAACGGAATTTCTACCATGGATTTGATTTTACTTGGACGACACCTATTAGAAGTACAGCCGTTAGATTCTCCTTATAAAATAATTGCAGCTGATATTAATAATTCTGGTTCGATTAGTTCGCTAGATATGATTGCTTTACGTCGGTTGATTTTACAAGTAGACGAAGACTTGACGAATAATACTTCTTGGCGATTTGTAGATGCTGACTATGTGTTTAGTATTCCTACCAATCCATTTGCAAGTACTTTTCCAGAGGTGAGTAATATCAATGGGCTAAACGGAACAATACAGCAAGATTTTATCGGAGTTAAAGTGGGTGATCTAAACGGATCAGCGATACCTAACGAATTACTTAGCGGAGAAACTCGAACAGAACGATCTACACAACATTTTCTAGCTACCGATGCTCGTATCGAAAAAGGAGCGTCAAAAATCATAGAGATTAAGGCTACTGATTTTACGACTCTTTTGGGATATCAGATGACTTTAGAATTTGATCCAGCTAAGATGGAAATTTTAGAGATTATTCCTGGAGCACTTAGTGAATTAACGGATGAAAATTTCGGGATGCAAAATCAAGCAACAGGAATTATTACTACTAGTTGGAATACCATCCACGCTCTTAGTCTTAAGGATGAAACAGTACTTTTTAGTATTGTTGTAAAAGCCAACGAAACGGTGACCGTAAGTGAAGAGCTAAGATCAAGTTCAAAGATGACCAGCGCAGAAGCTTATAGTGAAATTGAAGGAGTAATGCATTCTAATCTATTATTTGATCAAAATAAAGGTTTTGAAAAAGATCGATTTACGCTCTATCAAAATTATCCAAATCCGTTTGAAATTAATACTAAGATTGGGTTTTATTTAGATAAAGCAGGAGATGCTACGCTAACTGTTTATGATATGGATGGTAAAATCCGTTATGTTAAAGATGGTACTTATGAAAATGGCTACCATGAAATTACATTGGGTGCAGAAGAATTAGGAGAAGCGGGTATGTTATATTATCAATTAAACGCTAATGATCGAAAACCACAAATCAAAAAGATGGTTTGGATTAAACTATAATAAGATCTTTTAAAATTTTCAGCCCACCAAGATTAAAATTTTGGTGGGTTTTTTTTAACAGCTTCCATTACTAAAAAGAGAAAAGCCATTGACTGTTTTAACAATCAATGGCTTTCTTTTTGGAAGCTTCAATCTAACTGGCTGAAACGACCTAAAGGTTATTATTTTGTGTAGCCCGCTTTCCCTTCGATAGAAGGGGCTTTTTTTAAAAGTCAATGCGGGTAGCATTAGCAGCCACGGTGATGGGTTCCATGATGAAAACTTTATTACTAGCTAGCTTAACTCGCTCACCTTTATAAGTACCATATAATTCTAACTTATAGTTGCCCGGTTTTTCATAAATGTGAGAATCTGTTCGTTGATTAAGTACTCTACGAATACCGTCTCCGAAGTCAAGTAGATATTCTACATCTTGATGAAAATTTTCTACTTTAAATAGAACAGGTGTGTGGGCTTCGAGTGGTCCTCCAATGTGGAGTTGTTTTTCTTTTATTTTTTCTTTTAAAACTTTAGGTATAGAAACACTTTCTTTATCTGTTTGATAAAGAACATTAACCGCATCTTTATAAATAGACGTACCAGCCGTTTCATTCTTTTTGTATGTCATATTGTCAAGTACAACCAGTAACCCTACAATACCAAATACCAAAATAGCCCAAATAAATAATTTTTCAACTGATTTTGGGTTAAGATTATCAGGTGATTCAGGAAGTGTTTTATTCGATTTTGTAAAGTCTGTCATAGGTGAATTTATAGTGTGTGTGTGTAAAATCTAGCAAAAAATAAGCCATACATCTGCAAAATAGACATATGATCAACTGATATTCAATTAGATAAAATAGTAAGAATAATTTTACTTATCTAATTTTAAATATTAGAATGAGGGGCTAAGATTTCATGGCTCTATCTCTTGTCAGAAAAGACAGTAAGACTGTTGAATCACAAATATGTAAAATATTTTACATACATACAAAATAAAATACAGATATTTAAAAAAAAATTACTATGTTATTTGTTTAGTGCTAGCGTAGGAGAAGCTGTTTCGCTTGGTAATAATAGCCATAGGTTTCCATAATGATGCAAACGACCTGCATGTTTTCGGCCTTCATAACCAATTCCAGTATAAAGGTCAACGTGACCAGGTCCTTTGATTGCTCCACCAATATCTTGTGCTACGACTAGACGATATTCGTGAGAAATGACACTATTTTTATCATTGATTATCGGAATACTAGCTAATAAGATACTCCCCATAGGAATATATCGCGTATCTACAGCAATAGAATGTATCTTAGTTAAGGGGACTAAGCCAGCTCCTTTAGGATTCGAATCAATTGGTTTGAAGAAAACATAAGAAGGATTGCTAAATAAAATTTCGTGTGTTTTTTCTGGATTTTCGTACAAATATTTTTTGATAAATTGAAGCGAAACATGCTGTGGGGTAGTCAATCCTTTTTTGAGCATATATTTTCCAATACTGGAATAAGACTGTCGATTAGATCCGGTAAAAGCAAATAGTTCTTGTTTACCATTTTCATATTCCACAATACCAGATCCCTGTACCTGCATGATATAGATATCGATCATACTTTTAGCGTAGGCTAGTTCTAGATTTCTACCTTTCAATACGAAGTTTCCATCAATTTCTTTTCGAGAGGGTAGTGCTCCTTGCCAGTCTTGAGGAAAAGCATAGATCGGATATGGAAATTCTTTTGATTGTATACTACTAACGGGAAGTACAGGAGTATAATAACCTGTAAAATGAACGTTTCCTCGTTTATCTTCTCCTTCTATCTTATGAGCATCTAACTGATGAATCATCTCGGCAAGGTCACCATCTTTGGCATTTAGCAGAATGTCAGCAGTTTGTTGTAATTGCTCGTTAGAAACCATCAAATTACCTACCTTTTGTGGGGTCTTCTGCTTTTTATATTTTAATAATTTTTTTTGCTGCTTTAAGGCAACTATTAGCGGATTGGTAATATCAGGAAAGTGCGCAGCACTGATTGTCTGAGTGGTATATAGCTCATTTTGTAGAGGAGCGGTTTGCTTTTTACCGTTGGAAGCAAAATCATGATTGACCAGAAAAGGGGATACCTTGTCCATCTCACTTTGAGAAGAGCGATTTTTTTCCATCGGAGGGTAGTAACAGCTATTGATAGCTATTACTCCTGCTAATGCTAGCAGAGATAAAATAATCTTGTTCATGGGTAGAATGCTTTCTAAAATCTTTCTTTGGCTTTCAAGGATTCTCGGTCGTTGCAGTATATTTTTTGGGCATCTCCCAAAAGGCGGCGCAAAGGTAGATCATTTTACTAGTTTTGTCAAAAATATGACCTAGTTGCAATCACCTTAACGGAAACTGTTACAAAATGTTCTACCTTAAATAGGGTATTTATCCATTTAGTTAATGATTTGAAGCAGTTTTGACCGCTTTTATTTTGGTAATATTTCTATTTTGTGTAATAAATCACTAATTTTACTTTTAACTAAGATTAGCCCTTCTGACGACAATTTTAAGCAGAAAAAGTCCCTTTTTACTAAAAAATTGTCAATAATCTTATCTATTCCCCTTATTATCTATAATAACTAAATAACATATTTCAACCCCGAAATATCAATTACATTTTATCTTATAGAATCAAAAACAATATGAATTTACCCTACTTACGATCTTTAGCCCTAATATTGATTTGTTCTTTTATCTTCTTTTCAAGCGCTGAAACTCAAGCACAACCTGCCGGTTTTGCCGATGTAGCTTACACTACTGATTTTTCGATGGCGGTGGGATTGACCTTTGACGATAATGGGCGAATGTACGTCTGGGAACGAAATGGTAAGGTTTGGACCGTCGAGGACGGTGTTAAATCATCACAACCACTCATTGATATCAGTGATGAAGTTGGAGGATGGAGAGATTTTGGTCTATTGGGATTTGCCCTCGATCCTGATTTTTTATCCAATGGGTATATTTATTTATGTTATGTAGTCGATCGACATCATTTATTGAACGCAGGGACGGCTAATTATAATCCTAATACGAATGAATACTTTGCCGCAACTATTGGTCGAGTAACGCGCTATCAGGCAGAAGCAAATAATAATTTTAATACCGTTAATAATAATTCCCGACAGGTTTTAGTTGGTGCGACTCCTAATAGCGGTCCACCGATTTTGCATGAGTCGCATGGTACTGGTTCGTTGGTATTCGGAACAGATGGAACGCTGATAGCTAGTTTTGGTGATGGTGCTAGTTTTACTTCTGTTGATATAGGTTCGGCGTCCGAAACTTACTGGCAACAGGGATTACAGAATGGAATTATCACTCCTGCTCAGAATGTAGGTGCCTATCGTTGCCAACAATTGAGCTCCTTAAGTGGGAAAATTATTCGGATCGATCCAGTGACTGGAAACGGATTACCAAGTAATCCGTTTTATCAATCTGGTGCACCAGGGTCTAATCAATCTAAAATTTGGGCAACCGGAGTACGGAATCCCTGCCGGATGAGTCTACAACCCGAAACTGGAAGCCATAATCCAGTGGATGGTGATCCAGGTGTTTTGTTCTTTGGAGATGTAGGTTGGGGCAATAGAGAAGAACTAAATATTGTGGATGCTCCAGGACAGAATTTTGGTTGGCCAAAATTTGAAGGAATGACGAATCAACCAGGTTATAATAACAATAATTTTTTACCTGCTAC
>JALZUU010000734.1 GCA_023300665.1 Saprospiraceae bacterium
TAATTCTTAAACTCATCTTCCCAAGGATCTCCACCACCTGGTCGTAGTCCACCCATCACCAATCGAAAGGAAACACCGACCGATTCACCGTATCTTTCAAACGCATTCAATGCGGGAGAAATTCCCCAACACCAGCTACACATTGGATCACCGATATAAATAATTTCCGTCTCACCATCAAATGCTGCTGCTTCGGTTTTCTTTTCGTTAAAATCTGGAATTTCACATAATCCAGTAACTGGATCACATTTAACTTGAATATCTGGCGTTGCCATATTTTGTGCTTTTATTAAAAATGGATAGAAAAAAATTAGAAAAAAGAAAAATTCTGATCTCACTTATTTGTTATTTTTTCTTGCAACACCTTGAAAGCACAACTTGTTTAAAATTATTGATCTTTTTTACTAATTTTGATAAAATAAAACAATTATACTTATGCCGCCTATCATCAAAAATATTCTCGCCGTCATCCTAGGTTGGTTAGGAGGAAGCACCGTCAATATGGGACTTATTAATCTCGGTTATCAAAAACATCCTATTCCCGGGGTTGATCCAACCGATATGGCTGCTTTGGCAGAAGTAATGCCAACGCTAGATCCTGAGTATTTTATTTTTCCGTTTTTGGGTCATGCCTTAGGTACTTTAGTGGGAGCCATCATCGCTGGTGTGATTGCTGCAACTGACAAAATGAAATATGCGTTAGTAGTTGGCGCACTCTTTTTACTAGGTGGATTGGTGGTCAATTATATGCTACCGGGACCGAATTGGTTTGCTGTGTTAGATTTGGTGGCAGCTTATATACCGATGGCGTGGTTGGGAGGGATGATTGCTTTGAAAATGACAGGTAGGAAGTAGGTATAAAATAAGTATTGGGTACCCTTTATCTAAAACTCCAAAATGTTAAAGTTTTTATTTATTTTCACGCCCAATCAATAAATAAAAATTCACCATGTATAACCACCTTCTTTCTCCCCTTGATCTCGGCTTTACTACCTTAAAAAATCGAGTCCTGATGGGATCGATGCACACCAATTTGGAAGAAATTCCTGGAGGGCTTGAGCGAGCTGCCGTCTTTTATGCAGAACGCGCACGAGGACAGGTAGCATTGATCGTCACGGGTGGAATTGCCCCCAATAAGGCTGGAGCCGTCGCGCACCACGCTTCCTTGATGCAAACACCTGAGCACGCAAAATCACATAAAGTCATCACCAAGGCCGTCCACAAGGAAGGAGGAAAAATTTGTATGCAGATTTTACACGCCGGTCGCTATGCCTATCATTCGGATGGCGTTTCTGCTTCTGCGATTCGTTCCCCCATCAATAAGACAACACCAAGAGCATTGACGACGGAAGAAGTCTGGGAAACGATTAACGATTATGTCAATTCAGCCGCTTTGGCCAAAGAGGCGGGTTATGATGGGGTAGAAATTATGGGTTCAGAAGGTTATTTGATTAATCAATTTATTGCGAAAAGAACCAATCATCGAGAAGATGAATTTGGCGGCAGTTACGAGAATCGGATTAAGTTACCAATTGAGATCGTCAAACAAACTCGGGAGAAAGTTGGTAAAAACTTTATTATTATTTTCAGACTATCTATGCTTGATTTAGTGCCGGAAGGAAGTACTTGGGAAGAAGTAGTACAACTCGCCAAAGCGATAGAAGCGGCAGGAGCCACCATCATCAATACTGGAATTGGTTGGCACGAAGCACGCGTTCCTACCATTGGAACCGTCGTACCTCGTGGTGGATTTGCTTGGGTGACTAAGCGGATGATGAAGGAGGTAAACATTCCATTAATTGCGACCAACCGAATCAATATGCCCGAAGTCGGTGAGCAGATAATTGCGGATGGTGCGGCCCATATGGTTTCTATGGCTCGTCCATTTTTAGCAGATGAGAATTTGGTTTTAAAAGCGATGGAAAATCGTGCACACGAAATCAATACTTGCATTGCTTGTAATCAGGCTTGTTTGGATCATACTTTTGAAGGTAAGTTGAGTTCTTGCATCGTCAATCCACGTGCTTGTCATGAGACTGAATTAAACTTCCTTCCTACTGAAAAACCGAAAAAAATTGCAGTCGTTGGTGCGGGTCCCGCAGGACTCGCTGCTGCTACTATCGCTGCTGAGCGTGGTCATCAAGTGGATTTATTTGAGGCGTCTGACGAAGTCGGCGGACAGTTTAATATGGCCAAGGTGGTTCCTGGAAAGGAGGAATACCACCAAACGATTAGGTACTATTCTGAGATGATAAAAAAGTACGGTGTTAATTTATCTTTAGGACATCGCGTAACGACCGAAGAATTATTAGAAAATAATTATGATGAAATTATTATTGCAACGGGTGTTACGCCGAGACAAGTAAATTTCCCTGGACATGATCATCCAAAAGTAATCTCATACGCAGAAGTTTTATTGGGTAAAAAACCTGTCGGTAAATCTGTGGCGATTATTGGAGCAGGAGGCATTGGTTTTGATACGGCAGAATTTTTGACGCATAATCCACATCATGTATCACCTAGTATGAATGTTGAAAAATACATGAAAGAATGGGGCGTTGATATGAGTTATGCTACAGGTGGTGCAATCGATAAACCAAAACCGGAAGCTTCTCCTCGAAAAGTTTATTTGCTAAAACGATCCATCGGAAAACACGGCAAAAGACTTGGAAAAACAACGGGTTGGATTCATCGGGCTAGTTTGATGATGAAGCAGGTGGTTCACTTAGCGAATGTTACTTATCATAAAGTAGATGAT
>JALZUU010000735.1 GCA_023300665.1 Saprospiraceae bacterium
TTTTTTACACCAATATTTTTTTTATCTGCATCTTACTGGAAAAGAACTATTAAAATTTTTCAGTATGAAAAGGAAAATCAATACCCGACAATCTAATGAAATTAATGCAGGTTCCATGGCGGACATTGCCTTCTTATTACTCATCTTTTTTCTCGTAACCACAACTATTATCAATGATCAAGGAATCTTGGTAAAGCTTCCCCCTTATGAAGAAGTTAACCCACCTATTCTTCCAATTTCAAATCGAAATATTCTCACAGTTAAGGTTAATAAAGAGAATGCACTGTTAGTAGAAAGCGAAAATTTAGACATTAGCGAACTAAAGGAAGCAACGAAAAATTTCATTCTCAATCCTACACAAAGTGATCTATTGGCCAAAAGTCCTAAGCAAGCAGTAGTGTCTCTACAAAACGATCGAGAAACATCCTATAAAACTTACATTGCCGTTTATAATGAACTCAAAGCAGCCTATGAAGAATTGTGGAACAATCGCTCATTGCAAGTTTATGGAAAAGATTACCGTCTTCTTACGCTAACTGCACAACGGAATATTCGGAACCAAATTCCACAAACTATCTCTGAAGCTGAACCAACTAATTTCTAAAAAAACAATATTATGATTCGACGAAAAAATAATCAACCAAAAATAAATACTTCTGCCTTACCTGATATTATTTTTATGTTGCTGTTCTTTTTTATGGTGGTTACAGTTTTAAGAGATCAGCAAATCGGTGTAAAGTTTTCTATTCCTGATGCAGATCAAGTACAAAAATTAGAAAATCAAAGCTTGATCACCAATATTTATATTGGTCGTCCAGTCGATCCTGCTCGTGGGAATACGCCTTTAATTCAGATTAATGACGCTTTTATTTATAAAGAAAATTTGGATCAAGCAGTACGACAACAAACCGCAAATGACTTTCGACATCAATCTGACCGAGCGATCACTGTATTGAAGGTAGATAAAGAAGTGCCGATGGGAATGGTTACCGATGTAAAAACTGCGCTACGAAAAGCAAAGAGACTAAAAGTCAGCTACATCGCTAATGCTACTCATTAAATTTTTAATATAAAAAAGAGCAGCCGGAAGTTAACTACTTCCGACTGCCCAAATTTCTAAACATTGCATCTTTAAATCTTTCGTGCTTATCAAAATATCTTAAGCACTTTGAAAGGTCTTTTTTGTTTCTGTAAGTTTTTTAGTATTTAATGCTTCGAAGTGAAATCCCAATTCATGGTAGTAAGTTAATACTCTTGGAAGAACCGCTCGCAATTTTTTCTCTGCCTTTAAACTATCATGTAACACCACAATAGATCCTGTTTCTGCTTTTGTTATAATATTCTCATAACACTGTTCTTCAGAAATATTCGGATCAAAATCTCCAGAGAGAACATCCCACATCACAATTCGGTAGTGGCGTTGTAAAAACTGCGCCTGACTTGGTTTTAATCTTCCATAAGGAGGGCGAAACAAGTCAGAGTCAACTAACTCTGCACAGTGTCGAATATTATGAAAGTAAGTGAGCTTGTCCGTTGCCCAACCATTGAGATGATTATAGGTATGATTGCCAACGGAATGACCAGCGTCGGTTAACTGCCGAAAAATTTCCGGATGCTTACGGACATTATCTCCTACACAAAAGAAAGTTGCTTTGGCGTTATAGGCAGCCAATTGTTCCATCACCCAAGGCGTAACCTCTGGAATAGGACCGTCATCAAAAGTTAAGTAAATTACCTTTTCCTGAGCGGGAATCCGCCAAGTAAAGTTGGGGAAAAGGTTTTGAATAAAAATAGGCGTTTTAACCAGGTACATCTTTATTTTTTATATGTTCAGGATTTCTTACTCGTTGCCATTGCACACAATATAGTAATCACTACGGTACTCCGTAGAATTAATTACCTTTGTCGAATGGTATATCTGTTTTAAATAGTTGGGATTACTAATCTGTATCGTCGTAACGATACAAAACGTAATTTCGCTGCCAGATAATCATATTTTTTTTATACTTAATGTAAAATTAATGAACGACAAAATTCGATTAAGGTTCGCTCCAAGTCCTACCGGAGCACTACACATTGGTGGTGTACGCACAGCGCTATACAATTATTTGTTTACTCAGAAAACGGGAGGTACGCTGATTTTGCGTATTGAAGATACAGATCAAACGCGCTATGTACCCGGAGCTGAAGCATATATTTTGGAATCTTTACGATGGTTGGGGATGGAATTTGACGAAGGCCCAGGAATCGGAGGAGAATTTGGTCCTTACCGACAATCAGAAAGAAAATCCTTGTATGGAAAATACGCTCAAAATTTAATTGATAGTGGGAATGCTTATTATGCTTTTGATACAGCGGAAGAGTTGACGGCTATGCGAGAAGCGTATGAAGATAGAAAAGAAACTTTTCGCTATGACGGAATTACTAGACAACAATTAAATAATAGTTTGACACTTTCTGCTGAAGAAGTAAAAACTAAGTTAGAAAATGGAGATCCTTATACGATCCGTCTAAAAGTTCCGAGAGATGAAGAAGTACTTATCAATGATATTGTTCGTGGAGAAGTCGTTTTTAAAACAAATGAACTAGATGATAAAGTCATGCTAAAGGGAGATGGAATGCCAACTTACCATTTAGCGAATATTGTAGATGATCATTTGATGAAGATCTCGCACGTAGTACGAGGAGAGGAGTGGTTGCCGAGTACGGCGCATCATGTATTATTGTATCGATTTTTTGGGTGGGAAGATACCATGCCTCAATTCGCACACTTGCCATTGATTTTAAAACCTTCACCGGATAGTTATATTACGAAGGAAAATAAAGTGACCTTAGCGGAGCGATTAGTCGATGAGTTTTTTCAAAAAAATGAAAAAATAAACCAAAACTATCGAACGGATGCGTTAGCATTTTTAAGCCAAATTTTTCAAGACAAGAAAAATGTGGTGGCAAAATTAAAAATCAGCAAAAAGGATGATGATAATAAACGTGCATTAAAAACCTTTTTGAAAAGTAATTTATCTGGAAAATTAAGTAAGCGAGATGGAGATCGATTAGGTTTTCCAGTTTTTCCATTGTCATGGGAGGGTGATACGAAGGAAGATTCATTCAAAGGATTTCGAGAGTATGGATTTATCCCACAGGCGATGCTTAATTTTTTAGCCTTCTTGGGATGGAACCCTGGAACAGAACAAGAAATATTCTCTTTACCTGAAATGGTGGATGCTTTTTCAATGGATAGAATTAGTAAGGCAGGGGCTCGATTTGATTTTGATAAAGCAAAATGGTTTAACCAACAGTACTTGATTCAAACAGATAATACTGAATTAGTACAGCTGCTCAAGCCATTAGCCAGAGAGAAAAACTACGACGTAACTGATGAATATTTAACCGCAGTCGCTGGTATGATGAAAGAAAGAGTAAACACGTTACCAGAAATTATCGAAACGGGATACTACTTCTTTGAGCCTGTTAAAGAATATGAAGAAAAGATGATTGATAAAAAATGGAACCCAGATCGAAAAACGGCGTTATTGGATTTGAAAGAGCAACTTGAAAATATTCCAGCTTATAAAGCAGAAAAACTGGAAGACCATACTAAAGCCTATTTAGAGGCTAATGGACTAGGTTTTGGAGATGTTTTCCCTTTTTATCGAATTGCTTTATCAGGCACTACCAAAGGACCTGCTCTTTTTGAAATGATGGAGGCGCTTGGTAAAGCAGCGGTTGAAAAACGATTATTAACAGCATTTTCCGCTTTTGACGAAGTGATTGCTAAAAAAGTAAATAGCTAATGGCAAAATCAAAAAATAACCAACCGGATAAAACGAATAACGAAAACTTGAAAGGTTTCGATATCAAAGTGAATGAATTTGGAGAAATTATCACCTCTCACAAGATCGATCAGATCAATGAATTTTTGGATGAAAATGTTCAAGACAAAAAATTAGAACAAAATCCTCCTATGGAAGAAGAATGATAGAAAATATCATATAAATAAAACTTTTATATAAAATCCTCGTAATTAAATCAATATTACGAGGATTTTTTGATTTTACGAATACTTACTTTCTGGCTTTTTAGTGAAAAATAATTATAAATAATTGAAATTGAATCAGTTATCGTTTTAATAACTTAATTCTAATTTATTTATAAAACTCCTCTCAAGAGCCGCAAAAAATCATCCACCGAACTTACACCATTATATTTTTTCAATCAATCCTTAATAAATAAGTTGCTAAGCAATTTATTGAGAGATAAATAACCACTCGTTTAATCAATCATGATTAGAACGAGTACTATAATAACTGTTTATTAATAACTCACAATTTTCAATTATGGAAAACAGAATACAAAAACTGTTTCTATGGACAACACTACTGGTTGGTTTTCTTTTGGGAACTTTCAGTCAAGGTATTGCACAAAATAACAACACGACACTCAATAGTAGTGCATCTGTCGCCAATGTTACCCTAATATACACGGGACCAGATACGATCTATGTTGGGGATGATTGTACGGCACCACTAGATTGGGGATCACCCAATTCGGTATCATTCGTTTGTAATGACCCCGATTGTGACGTACTTTCTTTTGATCTCCTTTTTATCATTGGTGAAAATGGTAATTATGTTGAAGGTGATATCATTCCAGTAGGTGAAGAGGTAAGAATTCTTTACAATGTGCAAACAAATACTGATAATGTTACGGCGGGACCGACCGTGTATTTTAGAGATAATACACCTCCTGTTTTTGATCCACTTAATAACCCAATGGATCAAACAACAGATTGTTTCTCTAGTTTACCACCGGTACCACCTATTTCTGACGTTTCGGCGGTGGATAATTGCCCCGCTCCAGGGAGTACTTCAGATGAGGTAACCATTACTTATGATGGTGAAACAACTGTTGGTCCTGGAGATTGTAGTGGTGGACAAATTATCCGTACTTGGACAGCGACAGATGATTATGGAAATACTTCTCAATATAATCAAACGATTACCATTAATCCTGATAATGACCCACCAGTTATTACAGGTTTTCCTTTGGATGCAACGCAAGATTGTGCCGCTGGTGGTTATGCAAGTTGGCTAGCTGCTCAAAGAGCTATTTTTGCAGCTACTGATAACGGATGTGGTTTGGCAGGTTTAACGGATGATGCACCAGCTACTTATGATGCAAGCTGTGAAACATTGACGGTTACTTTTACTGCGACAGATCTTTGTGGACTTACAGCAACTACCCAAGCAGAATTTACCGTTAGAGATCTTTTTGGACCGGTAATTACACCACCTGCAAGCAATAATGTAACCTTGTTTTGTGATGGTGTCAATAACCCTATTGAGATGATTCAGAATTATTCAGACAACCTTACAGCGGTCGATAATTGTGGAAATATTACTTGGTCAAATAATTTTACAATGCTAATGAATGGCTGTGGTGGTGATACTGGAGAGGCTTCGGTAGAATACGTTGCAGCAGATGATTGTGGAAACATTGACCTAATTGTTATCAATTTTACAGTGGTTGACAATACACCACCAGTTTGGGATATGGACCCGGAACCACTAGAATTAGTTTGTGATCAAAATGTAGATATCGATGCTCAAATTCAAGCATGGTTGGATAATATTGGAGGAGGAGTTGCTTCTGATCAATGTAGTGGTAATATCGTTTATGGAAATAATTATACAGGTTTGATGCCTAGTTGTGGTAATACAGGAATGGTAAATGTTAGCTTTACTGCTCGCGATGGTTGTGGTTTTACGGTGATTCGTATCGCTACGGTGTCAGTTATTGACAATCAGCTACCATCAATTGATGATCAGGCTATCAGCCAGTCTGTAGATTGTGATGACCTCACTGCTATTTCGTACACAGATTGGTTAGCAACTCGCGGAGGCGCTACTGCAACAGACCAATGTTCACCGATTACGGACGCAAATTGGACTACAAATATCATAAGTGATACACCTGGCTGTGGAACTACTTTTTCAAGAATCGTTTCTTTTACAGTAACAGATGATTGTGGTAATTCAGCAACAACTACCGCTACCTATACATTAATGGATGATGCACCACCAATAATTTTTCCTGGACCTACTGACCTAACAGAAAGTTGCGGAGGAAATGATCAATTAGCGTTGAATAACTGGATTGATAATATCGGAGGAGCCATTGCGAGTGATAACTGTGGAAATGCTACTTGGACTAGCTTTGACTATACTACTTCTACTGGAGCTTCTGGCGACAATATTGTGATTGGTGACCAAGCTAGTTATCCACAAATTGTGGGTGGAAGTTGTAATTTTACGGTTAATTTAGAATGGGAAGTAAGAGACGATTGTGGAAATACGGCACATACACTTGCCGAGTTTACTTTAGAAGATAATCAAGGACCTGTTTTTTCAAATGTCCCAGCAAGTACAACTGTTGAATGCAATAATGTACCTGGCGTATCGACACCAACAGTGATGGATAGTTGTGATCCAAATCCTTCGGTTAATTTTACAGAATTAACACAGCCTGGAACTTGCCCTGGAGATTTTACCTTAATGCGTACTTGGATTGCTACAGATGCTTGTGGAAATACAAATTCTGCAGTGCAAACTATTACTGTAGCAGATAACACTCCACCAGCTTTTAATAATCAACCAACAAATCAAATAGTTTCTTGTAATATGGTTCCACCTGTAGCGGGTGTAACAATTACAGATAGTTGTGATCCAGATCCAGAAATTGTTTTTTCTGAATTACGGGTAAATGGTTCTTGTGATTTTAATTATACCTTAACTCGTAGTTGGGTAGCTACAGATGCTTGTGGAAATCAAAGTACTTTTAATCAAACGATTACTGTACAGGATATTGAAGCACCACAATTTGTGGGACCTAACAATATTACAGTAAGTTGTCAACAAGGTACCAATCCTGCAGATACAGGCTCTCCTGGTGCAATGATCGATAACTGCGATCCTACTCCTACTCTTAATAGAGTGGATGTAATTATCCCAGGTGCTTGTGCGAATGAATTTACGATTCAACGAACATGGACTGCTATAGATCTTTGTGGAAATGTAAGTCCACCTTTTGTACAAACGATTATCGTTACAGACGAAGAAGGACCCAGTATAAATTCACCAGCGATTAATGAATCTGTAGATTGTACAGATCCAGCATCTGCCGAGGCTGCCTTCCAATTTTGGATTATTAGCAATGGTAATGCCGCTGCTACGGATAATTGTGTATCGCCAAACCAGCTAAGTTGGAATGCATGGGTGCCAGGATCTTATGATCTAAATAATCCAGCAACACTTCCAGGTACAAGCGTAGGAGTCTTAGACCCTGTAACTTGTCCTTCAGCAGAAAACGGAGTATCTCAATTAGAGTCTGTAGATTTTGTGGTTTTTGATAATTGTGGAAATGGATCAGTAACAAATGCAACTTTTAGAGTAATAGATACTCAACCGCCAGTATTCGATAATTGTCCTACTTCTACCTTGTCTTTTGACGCAACTTCTGGAGATTGTCAGGCAACGATTACTTTACCTGAACCTCAAATTTCTGAAAGTTGTAGTGCGAACGATATAAGATTTTCTTATAGCATAAATAATGGTCCACAGATAGTAGTGGATCCGATTTCGTCGATTACTCGTACACTAGATGTAGGAAATTATATTGTCGATTATTATGCTACAGATTGTGCAGGTAATACAGCTGTTTGTAGTTTCCCGATTAGTGTAAATGATCTGGTGCCGCCAATGATTTCTTGTCCAGCTGATATTGATATTGTATTAGGGGCAACTCAAAGTTGTGAGGAAGGTGTTGAACTTACCTTACCACTCCCTACTACATTAGATGATAATTGTTCTTATCCAGTAGTGACACAGGTACAGCCCGCTATCCCTGCGGAGCGATTTATAACTTTTGCTTATGATCCAGATTATCAGGATTATATCGCTGAAGATAAAGAAGTAATTTTTACAGGACTTGCTGCCAACGCAGTAGGAACTTCTGTTGATCTTTCAGTAAAAATAGAAGGTGAAGCAGATAATCCTGAAGCATATTTTACCGTATTAGGGGAAGATGGAACGGTCCTAGGAACCACTGAGGTGGGACAACCTAATGTAACTGTTTTGGTGGCTGGAGATTGCTCTGCTAATCCACCTGTTTTGCCACTTATTGCTACCCAAATAGAGATTCCAACGGCTTTATATAATAGTTATGCTGGAGATGGAGCACTAGAATTAACTCTAGTGGCGAATCGTAATTTTGCTGCACCAGCACCAGGTATGACTGGAGATGGTATCAATCCAATTTGTACTACTTTTTCTAATGGTACACCAGATGGCCAGACGGATGGTAGCAGCATGTTATCCGTTCAACTGGATGTTGAAAAGGCAACACCTTATTATTTTACAACAGGAGCTACGACGATTCCACCTACTACTATGCAGCAACCTGCTATCGCTCCAACTATTGAGTTTGAAGCGGGTGTGACAGAAGTATTTTATGTAGTAAATGATATTGCAGGAAATTCTGATTCTTGTTCATTTACCGTAACAATCGAAGATAATGTTCCTCCTGTAGCGATTTGTGAACCAATTACAATTCTAATAAACCCTTCAGGATTGTCAGATTATGAATTACAACCTTTTGAAGTAGACAATGGTAGTTTTGATAATTGTTCTATTGTAGAATATACTGTGTTTCCAAATGTTTTTACTTGTGACCAAGTAGGACAAGTTTTTCAAGTAACGCTTACGGTAAAAGATGCAATGGGGAATGAAGATTCTTGTATTGCAAATGTGGCGGTCGCAATTGATAATGCTCGTCCTAACTTTGCTATTGAGTTCTGTGGAAATGATGATTTGTCTTTATTTGCAAATCCTCCTTTTGATCCAGCTGGAGGTGCCAGTTATACTTATGAATGGTCAGGACCAAATATGTTTAGTTCTACGGATGCTGATCCTGTGATCGTTGGTGCTACTTCTGTTAACAGTGGTATTTATACCGTAACAGTTACTGGAACGACCGGATGTACTTCAGTAGGAACTGTGGCAGTTGAAGTAAACGACGCACCAGATATGCCGATCATTATGTCGAATGGCGCAGAGCTTTGTGAAAATGAAGACCTTGTTTTAACGACACAGGGAGTTTCTGGTTTTGATGTTGCTTACGATTGGTATGCAGGTATTTGGCCAGGTGGTACTTTTATAACAAGTACGACTGACCCTACTTATACACTTTCACCACCACAAGTAACCAATACATTCTTTGTGATTGTTAGAGTCGATGGTTGTACCTCAGCCGCCTCTACGCATGTATTATTGACTGCGAATCCAATTCCTACCGCTTCAGTAAATGATGATATGTTAGAAGTTTGTTCTGGAGAGATGGTAAGCCTTGGTTCACCTACTACAGGAACTAACCTTACTTATCAATGGACGGGACCAAATGGTTTTTCTTCTACGGATCAAAATCCTGCAGACTTTGCTACAGGAGTGATAATGTCTGGAGATTATTCTTTAGTAGTTACTGCCAATGGTTGTAGTTCTAATCCAGCTACGACAACATTAGTAGTCAATCCTATTCCAGCTACCCCTATTCTTTCCGTTGATAATTCTACGGTATGTGCAGGTGAGTCAGTAACCTTTACTACTAATATTACAGATGGTACTTTATATACTTGGACTTTACCAGATATGACAACTGTTACTACAACGACCAATACATTGGATATTAATAATTTGACGACCTCTAATGGAGGTAGTTATTCTGTGATGGTGAGTTATGGTGATTGTAATAGTGAAGTGTCTACGACTGCTTCTATCTTCGTTGAATCTTTACCTGTAATTATTGCATCGAACGATGGTCCAAGTTGTGGAGGAGAAAATATTCAACTCTTAGCAACAGATCTTCCTAACGCAACTTACGAATGGCGTGGACCTGCTAATGAGTTTATTTCTAATAATCAAAATCCAATCATTAACGCTACAGGTGGAACCTACACCGTGATCGTTACCTCGTCAAATAATTGCCAAAGTATGGTTGCGACGGAAGTAGTGATCAGTGAGATTCCAACTATTGTGGATGTTAGTAATAACGGATTGCAATGTGTAACAGGGGCAGCTGATATTAATTTGACTGCAACCATTAATCCAACGGGAGGTTCTTATACTTACCAATGGACAGGACCGAATGGTTTCGCTTCTGCGGATGCGAGTCCAACCATTCCAAATGCAACGGCTTCAAATAATGGATCTTATAATCTAATTGTAACCAATAGTGATGGTTGTGTATCAACTCCTATGACTACGGTAATAGATGTACAAGATGCTCCTAATACTCCAAATATTTTTGGTGATCTAACGATTTGTGAAGGAGAAGCTTTAACATTGACAACAGACGGTGTCACAGGGACGATGGTAGAATATTCTTGGCAAACACCAAGTGGAATCGTTACTACGCCAGTTCCTTCTCTTACTATATTCCCAGCAAACGCTGCAAATAGTGGAGCATATAGTCTAATCGTTACGATGGATGGATGTACTTCAAACTCATCTGGTATCAGTCAGATAAGTGTGATTGAACAACCAGCCCCTCCGGCTATTGTCGGACCAGCTACGATCTGTGAAGGAACTTCTTTGCAATTATCTACAGAACTAATTACAGGAGCTACTTACGAATGGACAGGGCCAGCAGGTTTTGATCCAGGAAGTGTTCATAACCCGGTAATATTTAATGTATCTGATCTTAATGAAGGAGCTTATTCCGTAAGAATTATTCTTGGAAATTGTGCTTCTGAAGTTTCTACTCCATTTAATATTATTGTAAATGAATCTCCAGAACCACCAACTATTTTTGGTGGAGGTCCAGTATGTATCAGTGATGAAAATGCGGAAGCAGTATTCTCAATCGTACCATCTTCTGCTACTGCGGGTGCTACCTATACTTGGTTTCAAGTTGGAACAAATCAACAAGTATTTGGACCTAGTAATGCACTTACTTTTACAATGCGTGATTTTACTGGATTTACAGATGGAATATATGAATTCTATGCAGTTGCTACGGCGAGTGGTTGTAGCTCATTGAACTCTGCACCTGTAAGTTTTGAATTTAATACAATTCCTGAAAATAATGCTTTTGCAGGAACAGACATCGCTGTTTGCGGTGGTTCATCTGTCAACTTAGACGCAGTCATGCCTTCGATCGGAACAGGTGTTTGGACACAAGTAAGTGGACCATCTGTATCAATTGCTAACCCAGGTATGCCGAATACGGTGATTAATGGTTTGGCAGATAATGAGACTTATGTTTTAGTTTGGACTTTGTCCAATGGTATCTGTGGAGATTATTCTTCAGATGATGTATTGGTTACCGTAGATGTTGCCAATGGAGTTGCTGAAGCAGGTGATAACATCGAATCTTGTAATCCTGAAAACCTTTTTCTAAACGCAGTAAGTGCAGGAGCAGGAACGCAAGGAACTTGGACGCAGTCGGATGAACAGGCGAGTCAAGGAATTACTTTTGCAGATCCTACGAATCCTAATACCGCAATTCTAGGAATGGAAAATGGAACAACTTATAGCTTTACTTGGACACTGAGTAATGCGGGTTGTGGAGAATTTTCTAATGACTTAGTTGTGGTAGAAATTTTACCAGGTGCAGAAACGGCATTTGCTGGAAACGATGCGCAAAGTTGTGGTGATGGAACCGTTTTACTGGAAGCATCTCCGATCAATGGAAACACCGGTTTATGGACGACAAATAATCCTGATATAACCATCGTATCTCCTACCAATGCTTCTACCATTGTAAATGGAGTAATACCAGGAGATTATACTTTTACTTGGACAGTTGATGCAGGTATTTGTGGTACTAGTTCTGATGAAGTAGTGATTACTTATGCAGCAGCACCGGAAGCAGAAGCAGATATGGCTGCTACTGAATTTGGCCAATCTATTTCGATTAGAGTAGTAGCCAATGACATTACAGCGAATGGAGTAATATTGACGATAGAGGAAGATCCTACCAATGGAACTGTAATTGTTGGAACGGATGGTTCAGTTGAATATACACCAGATCCAGCCTTCGCTGGAGAAGATGAATTTGTCTATATGATTTGTAGCCGAGATTGTCCTGATGAATGTTCAGAAGCAATTGTAACTGTTGTTGTTGGAGCAGATGCTCCTTGTAATGTACCGACGATTATTACACCTAACGGAGATAATACAAATGATCACTTCATTATACCTTGTTTGGCTACAGATGATTATCCAGACAACCAGTTGATTATTTATAATCAATGGGGAGATGAAGTATTTCGTTCTAAGAATTATCAAAATGATTGGAGTGGAACCTATAATGGAGAAAATCTTCCAGTAGGAACTTACTTCTGGCTAGTGGATTTCAATAAAGGTGAAAAACCTTCTGCTGGATTCTTAGTCATTGAAAGATAAATTTTACTGCTGCTCGCTATTTGCTTTTAGCTTCTTGCTTTCTTCTATCGTGTTAAAAAACGCGATAGAAGAAAGGCAAATAGCCAGTAACTATTATACTATTATTATACTATTTAAGAAAACAACGCTCATTAGATTTTAAAATATAATACAATGAAAAAAATATTATTTATTCTATCATTCGTGTTTGTTGCAGTGCTTGGCTATGGCCAACAAGAGCGACAGTACACGCAGTTTATGTATAATAAACTCAGCTTTAATCCCGGTTATGCGGGTAGTTTTGATGCCGCCTCTTTGACGGGTATCTATCGTAATCAATGGATTGGTTTAGATGGTGCACCAAAGTCAGTAACGGTAAGTTTTGATACGCCGTTAAAAAACAAACGGGTCGGAGTAGGACTTAATTTACACACGAACAAAATTGGGATTACCAATACGGTTACGGTGGATGGTTCCTATGCTTATCGTATCAAAATGGGTGCTGGAACACTTGGTATCGGTCTACAAGCCTCTATTAGATATTTTAGTAACGACTACAGCGATCCTCGCTTGGTAGCTACACAAGATATTGGAACAGATGGTGGAATACCTGATTCACAAACCAGTAAGTATGTCCCTAATTTTGGTGCTGGATTGTTCTATTCTACGGAGAAGTTTTATGCAGGTGTTTCTGCACCGAGATTATTAGACAATAATATTGATTTTAGTAGTCTTGATCCAAAAGAAGGAAGAGAAGCTCGACACATCTATGCGATGACAGGAATTTTATTGAAAATGACGGAAAAGATTCAATTACAACCACAGGTTTTATTTAAATTTGTTTCGAATGCACCATTAGATGCTGACCTAAATTTAAACTTGATCTTTGATGAAAGATTTACTGTCGGAGCTAGTTACCGATTGGGTGGAGATGATGATAGCGCAGGTGAATCTGTCGATTTAATTGCTTCTGCTTATTTGACCAGAAGTTTGCTATTTGGATTGTCTTATGATATCACCATGAGTGGATTAAAGCAAGCTAATAGTGGAAGTATCGAAGCGATTGTAAAATATAATTTTGGTGGAATGCCAGAAGATATCATTAATCCTAGATTCTTCTAAAAATAAGGAGTTTTATACGAAAAATAGACTTACCAACGTTTGTTTGATAAGTAATTACGAGCCACGAGTTATGCCCCTTTGCATAGCTCGTGGCTTCGGATATTGAGTTATTGTTTAATCGGTTAACTGTTTAATCGTTTAGAGATTGACGTTTTAAACGATTAAACAGATCAACGATTAAACCTCTTAATATTTTAATAGTCTTAGCAAGGTAATCAGATCACGATCACCCACACATCAAGAATAACAAAATAGAAATGAAAAAATCACTTATCTTTTTCTTATGCCTTTTCGCCAGTATCTCCTGTCTTTTTGCACAACAAAGTTCAAAATCAAAAGCAGCTAAAAAACTCTATGAGAAAGGTAATAAAATCCAGCTCATCAACGCTGGATCGATCAATTCTCCAAATCTAGAATTTTCTCCTACTTTTTACCAAAATGGGATTGTATTCGCTACGTCTCAAAAATCAGAAGATCCAAGTGGTAAAAACTATTTTGAATTATTCTATTCAGATCGAGATGAAAAAGGACTGCCGATTAAAGCAGAAGATTTCTTTTTAAGAATAGACGCACAGGCGCATGAAGGTCCGGTGACTTTTAGTCGAGATGGACAAGAAATATTTTTTACTAGGAAAAAACCGAAAGCAGGTGCCAAAGGCAGTACCCATAAAATCTATCAAGCATCCCGAACTAATAATGATTGGAATGATGTAAAAGAACTTTCCTTTAATTCCGATGCTTATTCTAATTTTCACCCAAGTATTTCTACCGATGGACAACGACTTTATTTTGCTTCTGACATGCCAGGTGGTATGGGAGGAACAGATATTTGGATGGTAGAAAAAAGAGGGATCACTTGGTCTAAACCCGTCAATCTAGGACCGGAAGTTAATACCGCTAAAAATGAGGTATATCCTTTTATTCATAATAGTGGAAATCTTTTCTTTTCCAGTAATGGATTTAATGGCGCTGGAGGATTGGATATTTATATGGTGAATTTTGATGTGGGACCATCTGGTACGGTCGTCAATTTAGGAGAACCATTCAATACGGAAGCAGACGATCTAGGATTGATTTTAAATCCAGAAGGAATAAAAGGATTCTTTACTTCTTCTCGTAAAGTAGGAAAAGGAAACAACGATATTTATATGTTCGAAGCACCCGAAGGAATTTGGGGAAAGACGGTTCCGGGAATGTTGCCGGCAGGTATTTCTATGACTGAAAAAGGATCAGGTGATCCATTGGAAGGTGTTGAAATTAGAATTTTTGAAAAAACCGCAGATGGTTATTTTGATAATCGAGCGGAATTATACGAAGGTGTTTTATCACCATCGGAGCAAAAGAAAGGAACTTATGTTTTTGATATGGTTCCTAAAGCGGCCAGTGCTTTTGGCGAAGCAGATGGACGTTCGGATGAACTGGGAGAAACCAGTTACCAATTTTTTGGCGAAAGAGAATATGTGCTATTTGTTAGCAAGCCGGGATATGTAAGTCAAGAAATTGCTTATTCTACGATTGGTTATAAAAAATCAGTGCCGATAAAAATTGCGTTAGAAAAGATCGCCTGCTCTGTGATTAACGGTACTATTCGAGATCAAGAATCAGGTGAACCAATTCCTGATGCGATGATTAACATTTGGAATGAAAAGGATGGTTCAGAAGCGGTCATTCAAGCTGATGGTGCTGGAAATTATAGCCATTGTTTAATGACTGATGCCGATTATTCTTTCAGAGGGATTCATGCGGATTATAGTGGAGAAGCCTTAAAACTAACACCCGCAGAAACAGCCGCGGCTCCTACCGACCTATTGCTAAATGCGATAGCAGCAACCCATTATGGTGGTGTGCCGATGGAGGTGGGAACCATGATTATGATTCAAGATATTAATTACGATTTTAATAAATCTGGGGTCCGCCGAGGTGCAGTAGCAGAACTAGACGAATTGCTAAAAATGCTGGCACTTAATCCAACCATGAAAATTGAATTAAGCGCACATACAGATTCTCGAGGTTCTAATCGCTATAATGAACGCTTGGCCAATCAACGGGCCGCTTCTGCTAAACAATACTTGGTCGCCAGAGGTATCGCAGCCAAGAGAATTTCCGCAGTAGGATACGGAGAAAGTCAATTACTAAATGGTTGTGGAGATAAAGTAAAATGTAGCGAGTCGCAACATGCAGAGAATCGAAGATTGGAGATAAAGGTGGTGGAGCAATAAAATTTTAGAAGCTAAGATGAATAATAGTTGTTGTATTTTAACGCCTATTATTCTAGTAAAACCCCTCTTTTAATTACTTGATTTATTACGATAAAAAAGGGGCAAGCCCGAACAGAAGCAAATGCTGCTTTTGTTCGGGTTTTTCTTTTTGAATAATTTTTTTTAAATCAACATAAAAAATTCATATTTTGTTGAAATGAATTTAGTCGGCAAAGATGGTTAGGGTAAGAAGTGATTTATTCGTCATAAAAACAAGCTTAATAAACTTTTTCTTAAATTAAAAGCCTCCATGAGATTATTAGTTTTTTTTCTGCTCTTTATCTTCTCACAAGGATTGTATGGTCAGATTTATGGCCATAAACTTTTTTCGGTGGGAAATAATAATTTAAATACAGTAGGAATTTTTACTGATCCAAATACTGATCGACTAATTGTTCCTACGATTTATTATCCTGGAGATACCTCCACGATGATTACATTCGACCCTGAGGGTAGCAGCCGCTTAGATATTGAAATACCTGCTTTTTCCTTTGCTAGAACTTCTTTTGCCCATTTAAATGGCTATAATTATTTTTATGGTAAGAATAGATCAATCGAAAATGATTTACAAATCATAAAAATGGATATGGCTAATCAAATAATTTGGCAGCAAAATTTTCAAACAGATTTAGATTCTTCTTTTCCAGATAATATAGTGGCTATTGATGATCATTTATACATAACAGCTGTGAATGATCAAATAGAACCTTATCACCGTGAAATTAATGTTAAGAAGGTAGATCTTTCAGGCCAAGAACTTTGGTCTAGGAATTACAATAGTACTAGCTACTCTTCTTATCCTACACAGGCTATTGCTTCTTCTGATGATCATTTACTATTATCATCTATCTTCAGAGACCAAGCATCGGTAGCTTTTACAAGAAGTCAAATGACAAAGATTGATTCCTTGGGTAATGTTGTTTGGGAAGTTTTAGGAAATGAAAATGCTCGAGACGGTGCTGTAAGAGTAACTTTAGCAGAACTCTCCAACAGCAACATCCTCCAATTATACGAAGTAGATAAATTTGATGATTTTGAATATCGTAGTGTTTACAATCCTTTTCCTGTACGGATGGACTGGTACGATGCGAATGGTAATTTTTTATTTTATAAATATATAGAGTACCCAAAAGTAGAGCAATTCGAGCGTGGTAATGTAATTGCGGGGAATGGTGATTATTTCTTTTTAACAGGAAATCATATTGATAATGAGCTACCTAGTGAACGCTATGGAGTAGTGACCAAATTTGATAACCAAGGAGATACCATTTGGACCAAACAATATTTTCATCCTGACTATCCAGATCCAAATGACTTAAGATTTATTCGTAGTTTAATTGAATTAGATAACGGTGATTTGTTGATGATAGGGATAACAGAGGGAGAAGATAATTTTCTTAACACATGGTTTATGCGCGTCAACGAACACGGCTGCTTTGGAACTGCTACCTGCGATGATCTTGTAACCAGCACCGAGACAGCTCTTGATCTTTCAGTATTAGATATAAAAATATTCCCCAATCCTACGACGGATATTTTACAGATTACTTCTTCAGCAGATCGGCCGATTCAAGCTGCGAAGCTATATGATTTTAATGGACAAATACTGATGGATATAGACTTGCCGAATAATGGTCAGTCGAGTTTGGATATCTCCGTATCGGAGTTTCCGAAAGGGAATTATATCTTGTCTTTGGAATTTAAAGATGGGAAGGTGGTGACGGAGATGGTTGGGATAAGGTGATGAATACCCAATATGGAATATCGAATGAAATTAACGCCTATTATTCTAGTAAAACCCCTCTTTTAATTACTTGATTTATTACGATAAAAAAGGGTCAAACCCGAACAGATGCAAATGCTGCTTTTGTTCGGGTTTTTCTTTTAAAAGCATTTTTTTTCAAAAGAATGCAACCCTTTTAGTAATTTCAGGTCATTAAAGCTGAACACTCATGACTTAAGTTGTTAGAAGAATAAAAAACACTAACAGAATAAGTCTAATAGACTAAACGGAATTGGAATACCAGGAAGTACATAGAGAAATTGTTGAAAATTGCATGAAGGGAGACCGTCAGGCTCAGTTTGAGCTATATCGGTTATACTCAAAAGCAATGTATAATATTTGCTTTCGAATGTTACGCAACGAGATGGATGCGGAGGATTTATTACAAAATTCTTTCGTAGATATCTATGGAAAAATCCATACGTTTCGGTTTCAATCTTCGATCGGTGCGTGGATAAAGCGGATAGTTATTAACAATTGTATTAACTTTTTAAAGAAAAGAAGATTAGAAATTGTATCGTTAGAGCATCAGTACGATGATCGCTGGGATGAACCAGCATCAACAAACGCTGATTTACCGCTAAACGTCAAAGACATTAAGTCTGCAATTAGTCAGCTTCCGGACGGTTATCGAGTCGTTTTTAACTTATATACCTTGGAAGGTTATGACCATAAAGAAATTGGGGAAATACTGGACGTCAGCGAAGCGACCTCCAAATCACAATATAGTCGAGCAAAGAAAAAACTGAGAGAGATGTTAGGACAAAGAGTAGGAAGAACTTAAGGAGGATAATAACGTTAAAGGGAAGCTAACTAGCTAACCAGCAAAAAAATACTACTTTAAAAATTATTGAAACGTTGAAAAATCTGTCTTCTTATAAATCATAGTGGCCAGATTCAACAAATCAACGGTTCAACAAATCAATATTTTATGAAAGATCAATTAGAAGATTACATTCAGGACAACCGGGAAGCATTTGACGATGCGGTTCCTAGTCTGAAGGTATGGGCTGCTATTGATAAAGAACTAAGCGCTCAAACCGATACAGCAACCAAGCAACCTGGTCGACGTATAAG
>JALZUU010000736.1 GCA_023300665.1 Saprospiraceae bacterium
TTCTACATCTTTTTCTTGTATTTCAAGTACTGAAAAATACATCTAAAACATAACCTCTAATAACGCTAAAGTCTTTTTGACTTGTTGTACTACAGCAAGTCAATTAGAAATGAATATTTCAGCTTACTACTGAAATAAGTTTCGATATTAACTTTAATAAAAAATAAACTATGAGTTACTTCATGAAGGGATGGGGTTCACTTTTTCTACTTATATTTTCTTGTATTAGTTTATTTGCTCAGCAAAGACAGGTTGAGCAATTACATCTAGGCATTAATACTAAGTTTTATGATGAGATTGCACCGATCATTTCTAAGAACGAGCAGACAATGTTTTTCACCCGTCAAGGTTATCCTATATACAATAAAACCTTGGTAGAAAAAGGTGTTGACCTATCAAAGACGCTTGAGGCTGATTCTTATCAAAAAAAGCTTTCAGAAATATTTAGTTCTATTTCTGGCAATTTGATTACGAATCCTGCAACTAGTTCATTTAATCAAGATATCTGGCTAGCTCAGACAAAAAATAATTTACTTGACCAAGTAAGTCATCCAGGTGCCCCCCTTAATAATGCTTTTCCTAATAGCCTTTGTGCCTTATACAATAACGAGCAATCTGCTATTGTCATTAATCAATTTCCAAAAGAGGGTGGTATTCATCCTGGATTCTCTGTTTGCCATAAAAATAAGTCTGGCAACTGGTCTGATCCAGCACCGATTACCATTGAAGGAATTGATAATAATATCGCACCTGAGGTAAGTCTAGCCGTTGCCGAAGAAGGCGAAGCCATTATTTTATCTCTTGATCATAAAGGAGCTTATGGTGGCAATGATTTATTTGTGGCTTTTCGAACTGGTGAAAATACTTTTGGCAAGCCTATTCATCTAGGGCCTGCCGTTAATTCACAATCACACGAAAAAGCACCTTTTTTATCTAGCGATGGAAAGACCATGTTCTTTTCTTCTAATCGTCAGAATGTCTTGGGTGGATATGATTTATTTATGGTTTATAGACTAGATGATAGTTGGACTAACTGGACAGCACCAAATCGATTTTTATCTCCTATTAATACATCAGCCAACGAAGGTTTCCCTTGTTTTAATAGAAGTTCTGGATATCTTTATTTTTCATCTGATCGAAATGGTTCTAGTGATATTTTTCGAGTAAGTATTGCACCACCAATTTCAGAAGAGGTAAGAGTTGTTGGAAATATTTTAGATAAAACTAGAAAAAGAAGACAAGATGCTACTGTATTATTACGATCAAAAGAGAGTGGTATTTATCAAAGTACTTTTGTAAGTACAAACGGTTATTATGAAATTAATGTTCCAATGGGAAAAACATTTCAAATTTTAGCTCAAAAACCAGGATACCAAAGTAATCGTAAAACCCTCAATTTCAAAAAAAGTGATGTCTACTTTAAAGAATTTCACATCAACCTTGCGCTTAAGCCTCTAGAGCAAGGTACTACAATTGACCTCAATACAATTTACTTTAAAAAGAGTACTGCTGTGATCTTACCAGAATCTTTTGGGGAATTAGACTACTTAAGTGAAATTCTAATTCAAAATAAATCCCTCGTCATCTCAATCGAAGGACATACCGATAATCAAGGTGGAAAAGCGTCTCTAAAAAGATTATCTCAAGAACGAGCAGAAATAATTAAAAAACATTTAATCCGTAAAGGTGGAATTACTAAAAATAGAATTCAAGTAGAAGGTTTTGGAGATACCCATCCACTAAATAATAATTCTTCAGAAGCCCTACGCCAACAAAATCGACGAGTAGAAATAAAAGTTGTCAGAATTGAAGCAGACACAGAAACAGAAGCTACTACCGTATTAAAAGATAATTAACTGATTTTAATCGTTATTTTTAAAGGCCATTATTTCCTAAATTTGGAAATAATGGCCTTTTTTTTTGGTTCTCCTTGTTCGTTTTAAACAACTTCCTTAACTTTAGACTTTATCTAAACTTTCTTAATTAGCAAAAATTGAAAAATTTCGCCAAATCATGAAAGTTTGTAAAAGCACTTATAGAACCTCTAATCTACCTTTCACCAACACTATTTTTTATTTGTATTCTCAAATACTAGTCCCCTATTATGAAGAATTCCTTCGGTTTATTACTGAATGTGCTTTGCTGTTTATTACCTTTCGTGTCAATAGCTCAAAAAAAGTACGAAGTTGAAAAATTAAATACAGGCATTAATTCTAGTGCTTATGATGAAATTACTCCCGTTGCTAGTTTAGATGGCAATACCCTTTATTTTACGAGAGTAGGATATCCTGATTTTGTCCAATCTTTAGTAGAAGATGGTGTAGAAATGTCCATTAAGCTTGGAGAAGCTGAATTCAATGCTTACTTAGCAAATATTTATACTCGGATGGGACAGCGAAAAATAACCGATCCTTCTCGATCAGAGTTCAATCAAGATATTTGGATTGCCCAGTCGCTAAATGGTACCTTTGATCAGGTTACACATCCCGGCCCTCCGTTAAATAACGCTATGCCTAATAGTGTCAGTTCTGTTACTCCTTCTAGTAATGAATTAGTTGTTATCAATAAATTTGTAGAAAGTGGTGGTATGAAAAAAGGATTTTCGATTGTTCGTGACCTAGGCAACGGCGATTGGACCTTTCCAGAACCCATCGGAATCGAAAATTATTACAACACAGGGTCAGATGTAAATATGACCATGAGTAGTGATGGAAGAACCATGATTTTATCATTACAAAACTATGATTCTCGAGGAAAAAACGATCTATACATCAGTTTTAAACAAGGAGAAAGCACATGGAGTCAACCCAAGAATATGGGTAGCATGATTAATACGGCCTCTCGTGAAACCACTCCTTATTTGTCAGAGGATAATAAAACGCTTTTCTTTTCTTCTAATCGACGAGGGGCTTCAAGCGGAAATGATATTCTTATGTGTCGACGAGAAGGAGAGGGCTGGGACAAATGGACTCAACCACAAAGGCTTATCGAACCAATCAATTCTGATAAAGATGACAGTCAGCCTTTTTTCAACTCAGCAACAGGTTATCTTTATTTTGCTAGTCGACGAGATGGTAGTAGTGATATCTTCCGCGTAAAAATAGCTCCTGCCGTACCTCGTTTCGTTACCGTTACTGGCCGAATTGTAGATCCTACTACTAACAAAAAGGTAGATGCTCGTATTCTTTCTGGTTCGAAAAATGATAAATCTTATCGTAATGTCTATGTAGCCGATGATGGTACTTTTAGACTTTCTGTTCCAAAAGGAATGGATTTTTCCATTATGGCTGAAAAACCGGGATATATTGGAAAAGAGGAAGTACTGAACTATCGAAGAGATTATGTCTATTTTAAAGAAAAAATAATTGATCTTGAGTTGGTAAAAATTGAGGAAGGAAGAAAGCTGGATTTACCTCCTGTTTATTTTGAGCAATCCACTGCTGTTGTCAAATCAAATTCTTTTACTGTACTAGACGAATTGGCGGATTTTATGGGGCAGCATTATAATATCAGAATTCGAATAGAAGGTCATACCGATAATCAAGGTGATCCAGATGCACTTTTGAAATTGTCCGAAGATCGAGCAAAAGCCATTAAAAATTATCTAGTCGGAACTAAGCGTATTAGTCCATTACGAATTGCCACCACTGGATTTGGGGCTTCTAAACCTTTTTCAAATAATGATAACGAAACAGATCGTGCAAAAAATCGCCGAGTAGAAGTAATCATTTCGCAGGTGCTCGAAATTGAACCAGATTTACAAGCGGATACTGAAAAAACGAAAAAGCAATAAGCATATCATAAGTATTTTACGCATCTTTGCGTTTTACAAA
>JALZUU010000737.1 GCA_023300665.1 Saprospiraceae bacterium
AAAAATGAAGCACAATGGTTACGGACAAGTCATTGATAACGTGGATCTTCTGCTATTTTTATCTCAATAGCTTAGGCTATTCAGAGAAAAATGAGCATCACCCACATTATCAAGCACTTATCCTCACCTTTTGTGAACATTCTTTAACAGCTTCATAGAAATATACCTTTGTAGACCTCCTTTTAAATGGTGTACAAAAATACTTTTAAATCCTTCTAATCGGTGATTTTAAGATTTTAGTTATCCACAACATTTCCACAATTAAAGTTTACGCTTTATTTCAGAAAAAACACTAGTTATGTCCCCAGGTTACCTCTTTTTATCACCAATTGAATTAGAGTTAATTTAAATATACGCTAACTTTGTTGAATTACATTTATTTGCATTGCATAAAACCACTTTCCTATGATTAGATTATTTTTAACGACGCTGCTCCTTTCGATCTCCATCGCTACCCTTTCGGCCCAGTTAAACTATTCAAAAGTAAAAATTGATTTAAGAGAAACGCCTATAACGGACGTGACGCTTTTAGGAATAGAAACCGATCACGGTGCTTATGCTCCTGGTCGACACCTTATCAATGATTATTCACAAGAAGAAATTCAACAGTTGATCGATCATAATATTCCACATGAAATTTTAATCGAAGATGTAATTGCTTGGTATCAAGAACGCAACTTACAAGGAATACCCGCCAATACTCGAGATGAATCTTGTGGTGGTACTCCCACTGCTCCAGCTGGTTCGCAATATGACACACCGGCCAACTATCAACTTGGCTCCATGGGTGGTTACCATACCTATGCCGAGATGTTGGAAGTACTCGATCAAATGCATGATTTATATCCTAATCTTATTTCTCCTCGGGAACAGATTGGTGACATCACTTCCCATGAAGACAGACCTATCTATTGGATGGCTATTTCTGATAACCCTACCCAAATGGAAGGTGAACCAGAAATCATGTACACAGCACTCCACCATGCACGAGAAGCAAATAGTTTGAGTCAACTACTCTTTTATATGTGGTATTTATTGGAAAACTATGAAACAGATGATCAAATCAAATACTTAGTGGATAACACCATGATGTATTTTATTCCTTGTGTAAATCCTGATGGATATATTTTTAATGAATTGATCGAACCCAATGGTGGTGGACTATGGCGTAAAAACCGAAAAAATAATAGTGATGGTACTTTTGGGGTAGATCTTAACAGAAATTATGGTTACCTATGGGGATCTGATGATGTGGGTTCTTCTCCTAATACAAATAGTGATACTTACCGAGGTCCTGGTCCATTTAGTGAGCCAGAAACGCAAGCGGTTTCATTTTTCTTAGAAGATAAAAACGTTGAAATTACGCTTAACTGTCATACTTTTAGTAATCTCCTAATTCGTCCACTAGCAACTGACCCAGCTGATATTACAACCTTTGAGAATTTCGGAGAACTCTTAACTGCGGAAAATGGGTATCTTTTTGGAACAGACCTAGAAACGGTTGGTTATCTTGTTAATGGTGATAGTGATGCTTGGATGTATTTTGATGAGACTAGCAAGCCTAAGATTTTTGCTATGACTCCAGAAGTAGGCCCAGGGCAATATGGTTTTTGGCCACCAGCAGATGCTATCATAGGATTGAACAAAGAAGTAATGTCGCAAAACATTATTTCAGCCAATTTATTATTCAATTATGTAGAAGTTGAAGATAACAATCCTTTTACTATTACTGATATTTCTGGAAATTTTGATTTTATAGCCAAAGAATATGGATTGCGTCCAGGACCACAGACCGTAACAATTTCACCTGTCAGTGATAATTTATCTCTTACGAGTACAACTTCATTAACGCTTAATAATTCAGAGACTCAACCTATCACAGCACCCTATACGATTACACCGACTAGTGGTGATGTCATGGAATCGATCGTTTTTGCCATCAGTATAGATAATGGGTCTTTTGTTCGAAATGATACGATCACTAAGCAATTTGTTAATGGTGTACCAACAGATATCGTAACCGAAGATAATAGTAATTTAGATGACTATTTTGCAGAAGACAATTGGGGGTTGACTACCAGTGATTTTGTAAGTAGTCCATCAAGTATTACCGATAGTCCAATGGGGCGTTATCAAAATGATACAGAAAGTGATATCATCCTCACTACGCCAGTTGATTTATCAAACGCTGAAATAGCTATCTTACAATATTGGGCAAAGTGGGAGATTGAAGACGAATATGATTATGTTCAGATTATGGCTTCTAATGACAATGGAACTACCTGGACACCACTTTGTGGAAAATATACCAACCTCGCTTCTCAATTTCAACCAGAAGGAGAACAATTATACGATGGCACACAAGCTGATTGGGTATTAGAAGAAGTAAGTTTGAATGATTATATAGGAGAGACTATCATTTTAAAGTACCATTTTTTCTCAGACGGATTTGTTCGAGCGGATGGTTTTTACTTTGATGATCTGACTGTGACTACTTTTGAAGGAACGACTACTCCAACCGAAGAACTATTTATCAGTCTTTCTGATCTAAGAATTTCACCTAATCCGTTTTCTACAAATTTTGCTCTAGAACTTGATTTAACCGCTCCGGCTGAACAAGTCAATATTTCTTTGATCAATGCTTTAGGACAAACCATTCAATCCAAAAATTACGGAACATTGAATACCGGTCGTCACCGATTTGATTGGGATGGAAGTCAGCTAAGTAATGGTGTTTACTTTATCCAATATCGCGATAGCGATGGACAAGAAAAAACGGTAAGATTAATTAAATAAAATAATTTGCTATTGGCTTGTTAGCCAGTTGGCTTATTGGCTTCCCTCTAACGTAATTATACGTAAAAGGGAAGCCAATTTGCTATAAGCAAAATCCGCTCTCTTTTCAATTAATTCCATTCCCATTTTTCTCCGTATATTACCTCGAATTTTTACCGACTACGCGCGGTATTCTTAGAAATTCGAAATAAACTACTATGACCCTATCTGGACTTGACTGGACTATTATTGCCTTATTTTTTATTGTCTCTTTAGGAATCGGGCTGTTGGTCGCTCGCCGTTCTGGAAAAGACACCGCTGAATTTTTTCTTTCTGGACGAAATATGCCTTGGTGGCTGCTCGGTGTTTCAATGGTAGCTACTACCTTTTCAGCTGATACGCCCAATTTTGTCACCAACGTGGTACGAACACAAGGAGTTGCTGGAAACTGGGCTTGGTGGGCTTTCCTATTGACAGGGATGTTGACGGTATTTGTCTATGCACAATTATGGCGACGATCTGGCGTACTAACCGACCTAGAGTTTTATGAGCTTCGATATAGTGGACCTGCTGCCCGTTTTTTACGAGGATTTAGAGCCATCTATTTAGGCGTATTTTTTAATATAATGATTATGGCTTCGGTCTCTTTGGCTGCCATAAAAATTGGGGCAGTACTCTTAGGTCTTTCCGCTTATGAAACCTTGGCAATTGCTTCGATTGTCACCGTAATTTATAGTATGCTGGGTGGATTACGAGGAGTTATTTATACCGACTTTATCCAGTTTTTTCTTGCTATGGTGGGCTCTGTTTGGGCGGCATGGGTCATTCTGGAACATCCTGAGGTGCAGGGTTTAGAAAATCTTTTGGCACATCCTAATGTCAGCGATAAGTTGAGTTTGATTCCTGATTTTAATAATCGGGATATGTTTATTACGGTTTTAATTATTCCATTGGCGGTGCAATGGTGGAGTGTTTGGTACCCTGGCGCAGAACCTGGTGGTGGTGGTTATGTAGCACAACGGATGCTTGCTGCCAAAGACGAAAAAAATGCCATGGCTGCTACCCTATTTTTTAATATTGCGCATTATGCTTTACGTCCTTGGCCTTGGATTATTATTGCCTTGGCCTCTTTAGTGGTCTTCCCAGATTTAGCATCGATTGAAGCAACTTTTCCGCATATTGATCCGGAGGTAATCAAAATAAAAGATGATCTAGCTTATTCCGCCATGTTGACTTATTTACCAGCTGGATTGCTTGGATTGGTGGTCGCTTCTTTGGTTGCGGCTTATATGTCTACGATTTCTTCTCATCTAAACTGGGGTTCTTCTTATGTAGTAAATGATTGGTATAAAAGATTCTATAAACCAGAAGCAACAGAAAAAGAAATGGTCTCTGTCGGTAGATGGTCCACTTTGATACTAATGATTTTATCTGCCTTTTTTGCCTTACAATTAGAAAGTGCTTTGGGTGCCTTTCAAATTCTTTTAAAGATTGGTGCAGGAACTGGATTGATTTTTATCCTTCGTTGGTTTTGGTGGAGAATCAATGCGTATAGTGAATTGACTGCCATGGTCGTTTCTTTTGTTCTAGCTATTTACTTGGATATTATTCATAAAAAATTAGGATTTGAACCGATTCCAGAGCATATAAAATTGGTCACCAGTGTTGCGCTTACCACCGTCGCTTGGGTAACCGTTACTTTTCTTACGCGACCAACCGACCATGGCGTTTTGGTTAGTTTTTATAAAAAAATAAAACCCGCAGCAGTAGGTTGGGATCCAGTCATCAACAAGGCTATTTCATCTAATGAATTAACAAGAACAGAAGTTCGTGCTGGGAAATTACCGTTACAGATTTTAGGGATGTTGGCGGGTTGCTTTTTAGTATATGGAGCGTTGTTTGGAACTGGGTATTTTATTTATGGAAATATTACACAGGGAATAATGGCTTTTGTGGTGAGTGGAATTTCAGCAATGGTGATTTTTTCGAT
>JALZUU010000738.1 GCA_023300665.1 Saprospiraceae bacterium
ATTGGAGTATTTAGTAAATAGTTATTAGAAAATAATCCATTAAATCGTCTTCTGTATTCCAAACCGATATCCATTATTTTAAACACGAAACAAAGCACCCAAAAATAACGTTTATAACGAGTAATCTTTTCGTAGCCCTATATTGCTCGAAAACCAGTATTTTTACCCAACACTTTAGGAGTTTGTCTAAAGTTCTTAAAAAAAACAGAATCACCCGCAATCAATAAAAATTATGCAAGATACCGCTTATAAGACTGATGTAGAGGCTGTAGATGGATTAGCCAAATCATACCAAGACCTTTCTCAAGAAATTGGAAAAGTTATCGTTGGACAGGAAGACGTTGTAAAGGCCGTCATTATTTCTCTTTTTAGTAATGGACATAGTTTATTGGTTGGAGTACCTGGCTTAGCGAAAACGCTACTAGTAAGTACGATTGCTAAAGTATTAGATCTAGAATTTAAACGTATTCAGTTTACACCGGATTTAATGCCTTCTGATATTACTGGTTCGGAGATCTTGGGAGAGAATCGACAGTTTAAATTCACCAAAGGACCTATTTTTTCTAATATCGTACTCGCGGATGAGATCAACCGTACACCTCCTAAAACACAGGCGGCACTACTTGAAGCAATGCAAGAACGCTCAGTAACGGTCAGTGGTGAACGTCATCTATTACCATCTCCGTTTTTTGTATTAGCAACGCAAAACCCTATTGAGCAAGAAGGAACTTATCCTTTGCCAGAGGCACAGTTAGACCGTTTTATGTTTAACATCTCGCTGGACTATCCTTCTTATGAAGAGGAGATCGCCGTCGTAAAAGCGACTACTAAGAATACAAAATACGACTTGAACCACATCGTGACAGGTCAACAAATTTTATACTTTCAGGAATTGATTCGTAAAATTCCTATCGCGGATAATGTACTAGAATATGCCGTCTCTTTAGCCACTAAAACTCGCCCAAATACAGAACGAGCGACTTTAGAAGTAAACAATTATATTTCTTGGGGTGCAGGTCCTCGAGCTTCTCAGTATTTAGTACTTGGTGCTAAATGTCACGCGGCTATCAACGGTAAGTATAGTCCTGATATAGAAGATGTACAAGCGATTGCTAAATTAGTATTGCGACACCGGATTGTCCGAAACTATAAAGCAGAAGCAGAAGGTATCACTGAAGAAAATATAATCGAAGGATTATTTTAAGATTTAAGATAAAAACCAATATTAATAGCCGGACATTCTAGTAATGTTCGGCTATTTTTTTTTTGTAGAACCTCTTTTCAATCATGAAATAGGGGTTTTATATGAATAATAGGTGTTTTTCCCTTCCTATCATAAAAATTCGATGATTCCTTCCTTTTCAGTAACTTTGCTAAAGCACCAAAAACAGGATTAAAGGCATCTTATTAGTGAAAGCAAAACGCTAAGACCTTCTAAACTGCCCAGAAAGTCTCAATATTTAAAAAAATCGTCGAAATGAAATATTTAAAAATTGTCAAAAATATGATTCCTAAAGTCATACTTCCTTTGTTATTGGTGTTGATCTGGACTGGATGTGCCAGTGATATGACCAATAAATTCAATGCACCAAAGAATGCATTTGGACAAGCCAATCGTCTTTGTATCGTTGCGGATCAAGACATCTGGGAAGGAGCCATTGGAGATTCTATCCGTTATTTGTTTGGAGCGGCCTACCCTATTTTACCACAACCAGAGCCGTTATTTGACCTCCAACATTTTACTCCTCAAGAATTAGACTTAGATGTTTATCGTAAGCAATTAAGAGCTTATTTGGTGGTTGGAGATTTAAGCAACCAGGAGTCTCCTACGGTTCAATCTATTACTAAAGATCTGGGTGCAGAAAACCTGCGTAAGGCACACGAACAATCTGATTTTAATATCAAAGTTGGATACGATAAATGGGCGCAAGGCCAAACACTTGTTTATTTATTTGCTCAATCAAAAGATAAATTAATAGAGGCTTCTGAACAAAATTTTCCAGGGATTGTAAACAAACTTCATAAGACAGATAAAGAACAGTTTGAAGCGACGCTATACTTTGGTGGAGAAAGTCCAGCCCTTAAGAAAAAAGTTAAAGAGCAATTTGAAATGGATGTGCGCATTCCAAGTGATTATTTTGTAGCTATTCAGGATACCGAAAGTATTTGGTTAAGAAAAGAGACTGAATTTATCAGTAGTAATATTTTAATTCATAAAACACCTTATACGAGTCAGGATCAACTTACTAAAGAAGGAATAAAAAAGTTGAGAGATCAATTAGGCAAACAATATATCAGTACTGAAATCAAAGATACTTACATGCGTACCAACGATGTAGATCTTCCCATGCTAACCAAAGCGATTGACTTGAATGGCGCATATACAATTGAAGCACGTGGTATCTGGGATATTGTCAATGATTTTATGGGAGGTCCTTTTTTAAGCTATCTTATTCTTAATAAAGAAAAAAACGAATTGATCTTTATTGATTGCTTTGTACATGCTCCTGGCAAAAAGAAAAGAGATTACATGATGCATCTAGAATATATTATCGAATCACTAAAATTTTCTAAGCCACAATAAGAATGGTGAAGTTGCTTAAGTTCTCTAACTGTACAAAACTATTTTTCAATTCTAATTTGATTTTCTAAACTGAAAAAATCCAGTCAATAAATTTGGCTGGATTTTTTTAATCCGTTTTTTACGTATTTCCCATTTATTTAGTTAGCTTTATGGTGAACATACTATAAAATAACTATGCTTTCTGTCAAAGCAATTCCTTTCGAGACCTTTTCTGATGAAGAAATTTGTCAGCAATTCGCATCCACAGGTGATCGAGCGCTAATCGGTGAACTTTACAAAAGATATGGACACCTTGTCTACGGTGCTTGCATGAAATACGTAAAAGATTCCGAAGAGAGCAAAGATATGGTCTCCATTATTTTTGAAAAAATAATGCTCAAAATTCCCAACGCTCAGATCTCTGCCTTTAATGCTTGGCTATATACCGTTATCAAATCTGAATGTATCATGCGACTACGCAGAGGTAAACATTATGATAACCTTAAAGGAAACATTCAACGACTCGAAGAAAATAATGATACCTTTGCACCACGTTATGGCGACCATACGCAGGTAGGAAAAGGGCTTACACTAAAAGTAGCCAATCGAGAAGAAATGGTCATCGAAGCCATTAAAGAATTAAAACCAAAACATCGTACCTGTATCAAGCTTTTCTTTTTTGATAAAAAGAGCTACAAGGAAATTGTAGACATTACTGGCTACACCGCAAAAGAAGTAAAAAGCTATTTGCAAAACGGAAAACGTAATATTAAACAATTCCTCGAACTGCACGAATATGAATAAGATCCTTAACAATACTTCCTGTCTTACGACAGAACAAATTCGAGCTTACCTACGTGAAGATCTCAATGAAGATCAACATTTTGACGTAGAAAACCATCTCCTCGATTGTCCTTTATGTACCGATGCAGTGGAAGGCTTTGCTAATAATTATAATTTATTAGACGAGCTTCCCGAGCTTGATTTTCTAGGAGCGAAGGAAGCAATCATTACTCCGACTCCAACCGTCATCAAACAACTACCAGCGCGTAAAAACTGGGCCATGCGAATCGCCGCGAGTTTGCTGCTCTTAAGCATCCCTATTGGTGGTTACCTTTATTGGCAAAGCAATGAAACCGAACGAATCCTCGCTGCCAATTTTGTGGAAGAAGACAATCCACTTATTGGGGCACTTCGCTCAGGAGATAATTCCCTTATTACCAATACCGAACTTCAAAACGGTTTAAATGCTTATCAAAATAAACAATATAACGTCAGCCTAGAAATACTTACCAGTGTATTGAACACGGACCCTGAAAGTGTGTTAGCTAATTATTACTGTGGTATGGCTGCAGCAAAACTTGAAAACTGGCCCGTTGCTGAAAAGCAATTAAAAATCACGCGTATCAACGCTCCAGATTATTTCGATGAAGCTACTTGGCAATTAATCGCCACTTATCTTTCTCAGGACAAACTAACCGAAGCCAAAGAACTGCTGTACGAAGTGGTAGAAAATGACAAAAGTCATTACCAAAGGAGAGCGTTGGAAGTTTTGAAAAAATTAAAATGAGTATTGAAGTTGTTTAAAAACTCCAAAATTAAAAATGTATTTATTTGATAATCAGGAATTTAAAGCAGAATCCTGTATCGCGGTATTTACGTTTGTGATTCAATATTCAATCACAAACGTAAAATACGTCAAAAGAGCGCTAACCGGCAAATACCTTAAATTTGTCACGTATTCAACTCAAATCATACCAATAACAACATTTAGATAATGAATAAACAAGTAATATTAGAAAAGCGTCCAATCGGTATGCCCGATGCGGATACTTGGAAATTAATGAGTAATCCTATCCCAGAACTAAAAGAGGGTGAGGTCTTAATTGAAAACCATTATATATCTCTCGACCCAGCTATGCGTGGCTGGATGAACGACAGCAAATCTTATATTCCTCCAGTACAATTAGGCGAAGTGATGCGAGCTGGAAGCATCGGTAAAGTCATCAAATCCAATAATCATCCTAAATATAAAGTTGGAGATGTGCTCACTGGATGGGGAGGCGTACAACAATATTCCGCTACCAATGGAGACAACTACTATCCGGTTGATACTAATTTAGCCCCAATGCCTACTTATATCGGTACGCTCGGCATGCCCGGAATGACCGCTTATTTTGGTATCCTAGAAGTAGGAAAAATCAAAGAAGGAGATATTGTATTGGTATCTGGTGCAGCAGGAGCGGTGGGTAGTATTGTAGGCCAGATTGCTAAGATTAAAGGTTGTCGCGTAGTCGGAATCGCTGGTGGTCCAAAAAAATGTAAATACCTCACAGAAGAGCTTGGCTTTGACGGTGCGATTGATTATAAAAATGAGAATATCCATAAAGCATTGAAAGAACATTGTCCAAAAGGACTGGATGTTTATTTTGATAATGTGGGTGGAGAAATTTTAGATGCAGCATTGACTCGATTGCGAATGCATGCACGAGTGGTCATCTGTGGTGCCATCTCTCAATATAATAATATGACCGCCATCAAAGGACCTTCCAACTATCTTTCTTTATTGGTCAATCGAGCCACCATGCAAGGGATGGTCGTGATGGATTATGCCAAAGACTATGGAACGGCTGCACAAAATATGGGCGGATGGATGATGCAAGGAAAATTAAAAAGTCGAGAGGATATTTATGAGGGTATTGAAAATTTTCATGATACTTTTCAACGGTTGTTTACAGGAGAAAAGAATGGAAAATTGGTATTGAAGGTGAAAGAGGGATAATCAATTACAAAACAAAGAGATCAAATATTTTATCTAAAAAAATAAAAAGAAATACGTCCTAAAGTTAACAAAATTGAACGAGTTGTATTCAAACCTTTTATTTAAAAGCGTGTTGTAAAACCGTTGTGTATTACATGCAACAATTTTACGCTCATTTCGATAAAAAATTGAATATCATCATGAAAAATAAAAATAGATTTCATTTCACTTTATTGTTTCTCCTTTCTGCTACCATTGGATTTTCTCAAAGCCCTTGGGTCAACCCCAAAGGATCAAGTTATACACAATTATCAACCACTTTTTTATCTTATAGTTCTGTTTTTAATGACCAAGGAAACGTCGATGAAACAGACTTCAGTACCAGTGACATGACTATTGGGTTCTTTGGAGATTATAGTTTAAGTAATAAATTTGCCGTAACGATTAATTTCCCAATCAAGTCTGTTGAATTCAATGAAGAAGAATTATCTGGATTAGGTGATCCAAGAATTAGATTTAAATATCAGATTTCAGGACATAAACCATTAACCGTTTATGCTGGATATACCGCTCCCCTCTCCGAACGTACGGGGCCTTTAAGAACAGGATATAATCAACATGCTCTTGAACTCGGACTTTCTAAAGGATTTAGCAAAAATGATTATTACGGTTATGGTTCACTAGGTTATAGATATAGAACCAATATTGCGGATCAAATATTGATTGGTGGTGAAATTGGTACGTCTATATCAGCTTTTAACCGACCGCTTTTCTTAATTTTCAATCTTGATGGTGCAATAAATCTATCCACAGAAGAAGATGACGATGCAGCCAACTCTGTGCTTTATCATAATAATAGTGAATTCTTATCTCCTGGCATTAAAGTTTCTTACAATATTTTTGACCATTTCTGGATCAATGCGGGTGGCGCTGGAGCATTTCAAGCAAAAAATCTTGGAGCCGCTCCCACACTCAGTATTGGCATCGCATATAATGTAAAGAAGAATGGAGAAACGAATTAAAAAACGTAGAGATGAATTAAATTCATTGTTATTTTTTTAAATAGTAATTCAGCCCAAGGGTAATTTGTCTGTTCTTTTTTTCTGAACTACTAGAGTTTTTATCAACGTTTAACAAACCATAATATAAAGAACTGGTCAAAGACAATTTTTTACTTAAAGCGTATGAAACACCTATAGTAGCACCTACGTCAATTCTTTTAAACTCAAAATTATTGTCTCCTTCACTCAAGATTCTCGGTGCTTCGTCATTAAAAAAAACATCTTCTCGAAACCTTGACGAAGCGTTGATTAAAAACATCGTCTGGATTCCAGCATTCAGCGTTAGCTTCTTAGTATTGTAAAGATAGTATATAGGCACTCCAATATAATTTAAGTGAAAAGTAGTAAATGATGTTCTACTACCAAGCGGTTCCCTCATCAATGTCTCTGGGTTTATCGTAAAAAGCTCTATATCACTTACTTCTGTTTCTCCTTTTAGTGAAACCCATAATAATTTAGCTCCTAAACCAGATTTTTGCTTGAGTTTTTTCTCAAAAAAAAGTCCCAAATTACTCGATAATCTCAATTTATCTTTTTTATTTTCTAATTCTCCTAAATCATAATCAATTTTACTTAGACCAACATTTCCAGTGATTCCAAATCTAGTGTTTTGACATAATAACATATCTATTGAAAGGAAAAAAAACATTAATGAAGTAAATAATAATTTATAATACATAAGTAATTTAACTTTAGTTCGTTTACCAATATTCTCTACACCTAATCTTCACACGGAATCCATATATCATTACCATTTTGTAACCATGGCCCAGGATCAATTGCAGTTCCTGTACCTATCGAAATCCAACAGGTATCGTTATGAAGTACTAAATCATCCGGAAAATATCTTATACTAACATCCCAATCTTCAGAACAATTACAGTCATTATTACAACTAGCTAAAAGAGTTGTAAAAACTAATGAAATTAAGCATATTTTTTTAAAAATAATCATAGTTTATTTATCTGGTAAGTGAAACATCGCCCGACTAATTGGAATCAATACATTTACTATTTTAACAAATATAACA
>JALZUU010000739.1 GCA_023300665.1 Saprospiraceae bacterium
GGTAATTCACTAATATTATTTTGTGTTAGAGTCAGATCCGTCAGTCCAATATTATTAAAAATATGATTCACGGAAGTCAAGTTATTATTTTGCAGATTAAGTCTTTTTAGATTTTGAAGTGCAGCAAATTCCTCAGGTATAGTAGTGAAGGAGTTATCTGAAAACATTAGCTGTTCCAGTTTAGATAATTTTCCAATCCAAGCCGGGATTGTTTTTAGATCACATTTATAAAATGACAAATTTTCTAAATCTTTTTGCAATCCAATAAAATCAATCGAGGGACAAAATACTCTTCCAATACTTAAGTATCGTAAACTACCAGCTGATAGAAAGTCATCAGGAATATTAACTTTATTTTGCTTACCACTAATCTGTAGATACATCAGTGGTAGCGTTCCTAGCTCTTTGGGAATATCAATTGCTTCATCCGACTTAAATTTAAGAATCAGCTTACGGATATTTTTCAACTTGGCGACTTCTACCAATTGAGAGGTTGCCTCTGCCGCATCTTTGAATTCAAGGCTCATCGAAAAAACTTCAGAAGGATCAAATTTAGCCTCCGTAAAATCTTTATAGGTTTTCTTTTTAGCTAATTCTTCATAAGTAATTTCCTTAGCTACAAAAGCTTTGGTTTCCATATCTTCCACCACGATATCAATCGAAACAGAGAGATCAAAACTTGATATTTGAGACGCTAATGCTTTGGCGCTACCATTTCCTGCATACCTCATATCGACCGTGGCAGGATCTTGCGACATCGTGTATGTTTTGGTATAAGTTCCAGCTTTATCTGGTTCCAACGACAAGGTGGTGATATGTTTTTTCTGTCCAGGTCGCACGCTAGAAAATGCACGTTTATCAAACCGAGAGTTCGTATCCATCGGTTTATATTTATTCCCGCTGGAAGTTTCTGTACCGTTAAAAGAGGTACTCCAAGTAACCACCGCTCCACCATATTCCTTATAATGGCTTGAAAATAAATTAATTACCTCGTCTGTATCATTGTGCAATAAAACTTTGTAAGTTCCTTTATTGATTAGGCTGGGCACACCACCCTTTTCATTTAGCTCGACTAGTAATTTCTGAGAAAAACCAAGACTACAAAAGGCAAGGCAGATAAGTGTTAAGGAAAAAAATTTCATGTTGTTGTTTTTTTGATTTATTTGATAGAAGTAAATTTGTATCCAGTTCTGTAGGCTAAATATATACTCATTTTTTATTTTTTTAATTCAAATTCCTCTTTACTTATTTTTTGAAGTTTAGATTCATCAATTTTTAAAAAACACTCCATTGATTTATCTTCTTTAAATTCAACTGCCCCCAGAATGATTTTCAGTCCACTCCTCCACATCATTGTTTTTATGGGTGCTCCTGAAAAGTATTGACCCATTGGTCCCATAGCTTCCGAAACATGTGGAATTTTATCAGTTGTATAGGTCTTTACATTAATCTCCGTAAATTCTGGAGGCTTCATAACGGTAACTTCATCACATTTAAATCCCAGTATTTCTGTTTTGGATGTGACATATGGAATTACCTTAAACATTTTTGCAATTTGTTCCAGGTCCTCATCAGATGTATCCAAGTTTTCTATCTTTTCTGATAAATTTTCTTCTGAATAAAATTCAATAGAATCTTGTTTAACGAATTTATATAAAATCTTTGTTGATCTATCATACAAACTAGTTCTAACGTATTTATCATTTTCTTTCAACAATTCAGCAGACCTAGTTGAGTTAAATACAAGTTCCGTTTCCAAAGATGGTTTCACCATGCTCATCATCATTTCTGCTTTTTCCACAGTCATATTAACGGTGTCAATGATTTCATATCCTATTAATCCCATTTTCAGATGACCAACAGTTTCTAAACTTTGGCTACTTCCTGGTTTTTGATTGATCAACTCTTTACTTGAGGTACATGAAATTAGCAAGCAAGTAATTGCGAATAAGTTTATTACTATTTTTTTCATTTTTAAAATTTTCTTTTGTCTATTAAAAACTAGATTCTTTTATTGCACGAAGCATGGAACTTTCTGGAGCCCAACCATATTTCCCCAACTGGAAAAACTGCATATATATTCTTTTATCCGTTTTATTTTCATTAGGGAGTTCGTTATATTTTTGGTAAATTATTTTTTGAACTTCAATCTCTTCTTCAATTATTTTTACGGCATCTTCTATTGGCAACTTACCTTGATATTTCCCATTATAAAAATCGCTTGTTACGATTCCTACTCGCGCTCTTGACTCGATGAGTTCGTTAGATAAACTTTCTTGTGTTACCGCATTTGTTTTGTTTTCTTTAGCACCATTAAAAAGCGTACATCCGGCTATAAATACCAACATTAATAAACTCCATAAAATAAGAGGCTTTGTATTCATTTTTTTTATTAATGCAAGTATCCACTTGACTGATTAATCGATTTATACTTAAAATATATAGGAAAAATAGTAGTATAATTTCTTTCTTCCTCTTTTACTTTAAATTTAATTTGTCCTCGTACTTACAATTCCAATTTTTATTTAGCAACCAATTT
>JALZUU010000740.1 GCA_023300665.1 Saprospiraceae bacterium
GCGATCAATGGTGTGATCAATTTTTGTCCACCACCAACACCTAACAAACAACCGGTTTTAGCCTTTACTTCCGCCGTAAATTTTGCAGAATTTTTACCATAACCAGCATCTGCTAACGCATCGCGTGCAGCCACTAGTCCTAATAACTGTGAAGCATCCGTTACTTCCAAAATGTTAGGAGGTAAACCAAATTCTAATGGATTGAAATCAATTTCAGGAAGGAATCCACCTCGCTTACAATATGTTTTATCTGGCGCCATCATATCTGGATCATAATAATCTTCGATAGACCATCGGGAGTCAGGGACATCCTTGATGCTATCTTTTCCTAAGATGATATTATTCCAAAAGGTGTCTACGTTGGCCGCGTCGGCAAAAATGGCTGATAAACCAATGACCGCGATGGGCGTATTTTTTAGAGAACTAGCGTTTTTCAATTAATTAAAATTTCAGTTTTTTATTAAATAGTTACCCGATATAAAGCTTCTTGTTTATCCAAAAGTCGTCGTCCTTTCGCAGTACAAAGACCACGCATATAAGGAAGTAGAATGCCGAAAGTAAGGCGTTCTTTACTAAATTCGGTGACGGGAAACTGGTTATTGTCTTTTAGTAATTTGAGTAGCGATAATACTGTTTTGGTCGCCACTTCTGTATCCATATCTGAAAGAAAGATATCATCTTCAATTGCCCATTTAGCCATATCTTCCAATTGTTGATGGGCAAAATTCCCCGTCTTTTGGTAAGATTCATTAAGTAATCCTGGATAATAATGAATAATGTCATTGAAAAAATTGGGATTGACCATACTAGATCGAAGCAAAATTTGCTGGTAAAGATGGCCCATTCCCTCAATGGCATTGGAAGAACGGTCAATAATATCCTGATTTTCTTTTTTTATCCGAGTATGATAGTCGGCTAAACAAGCTTTTAAAAGTTCTGTCTTATTTTCAAAATGTTGATAAATCGTACGTTTTGATGTTCTTAAATCCCTCGCCAACCGATCCAATGGCACCGTTCTTACTCCTTGAGAGAGAAAGGTTTTCATGGCCGTATTTATAATTAATTCCTTGGCTATCATATAAATTATGAATTTAAAAAAACTATATTTAAACCATTGGTACTTAAAAAGTTTTTTGCGTACCACGTAAAAGTAACCATATTTCTTAGAAATCCAAATGGTAGACGACACAGATTTCGAAAAAATCCGTAATCAATAAAGATTTTATGTCCGCTAAAAGGCTTGTCTAATTGAGTTCATTAGGGTAAATTGCATTAATGTTGTACCTAATTCAACACCTTGATCCTGATTAATAACTTGTATAAGTTGAAATTAATTTAATGGGCAAATTGAAAACCGTAGTTAAATTTTTTAGTGTCCTGCTATTGATTGGCTTATTGCTTATTGCGGTATTGCTATTGGTTGTTGAATTGAATAAACCTACAATAATCTCAAAGATCGAAACCTGGTATGAATCAAATCATAACGGTAAATTAGAAATTAATGATTTTGAGTATCAATTCTTTAGAAGTTTTCCCAATCTAAATATTCAAGTCGATCAAGTTTTTTTTCAAAATGCGTCCTATTCAGGACGGAATCATACAAAGTTATCTGCAGGTACGATTGCGATTAGTTTTGTGACTAGAAAATTATTTTCAAAAAAACTGGCGTTTAACCAATTCGAATTTAAAGACCTCGATCTTGATTTATTGGTGGATACTTTAGATCAATCACCGGAAGAAAGAAGTCCTTCTTCTGAAAAAACAGAAACAGATTTAGTGCGTTGGCTATGTCATAATGGTATTAAATTTAATTGTCAAAATGCTAAGATCAAGATTGTAAATCGACCCAAGAAGAAGCGGTATACAGGCCTCATCAATAAACTAGTTGGAGATTTTAGTCCTCAATCAAATGGTGAAACACTTATTGGTTCTTTAGATTTGGATATAGATATGGAGGAGATGGGTCTTAATATTGAAAAAGGAACTTTTTTTAATACCGCACACTTAGAAGGAGATTTGACTCCAGAAATTAATCTGGTAAAAAAAGATTTTTTAGTCCCATCCTTTCCACTGAAAATAGACGATCAAGATTTTATGGTGGCGGTGCATCTAAATTTCGGAGCAGGGAATTTCTTTGACTTTGAATTGATTAATGAGGCAACAGATTACCAAGCAAGCAAGGAATTAATTTCTCAAAATATTCAGGAAAAGATTGAGATATATAATTTAACAAAACCTTTTTATACAAAAACAAAAATTCAAGGAAAATTTAAAAGTGGTGGAAGTCCTTTAATTACCCTCGATTTTAATACCAACGAAAATCAATTTATTCTCAACAAAATCCATTATTTTGACAGCCTTAGTCTGGTTGGGCATTTAGCCAATCGGAGGATCGGAAACGAAATCATAAATAGCAAAAATAAAAAGGACTTTCACATCGTATTTTCTGAAGCATCTGGTTCCTATAAAGACATTCCTTTTTCGTTGAAGGATTCATATTTGGAGACTACACCTACTTCAAAAAATTTAATTCAACTTGATATTACTGCTAGTGGAAAAACCAAACAATTAAATCAATTATTAAAAACAGATGCTTTTTTCTTCCAATCTGGAAAGTTTAACTTGGCTAGTAATTTTCGAGGAAATGTAAAAGATCCTTTAGATATTTTAACCAATGCAAATAGTGATTTTCAAGTTGAGCAAACTGAGGTATATTACCGTAAAGCGGACCTAACAGTACCTGTTCAAAACATTCGTTTTCAAACTAAAAATGGAGATGCTTCTTTAAAATTTCTGCGTTTAGCTTTTCCAGAAAATCAATATCTTGATATTTCTGGAGACTTCCATAATTATACCTCTTTACTTTTCGATGCGTCAAAAAATCCAATAAAATCTAATTTAAAAATCGAATCAGCAGCATTAGATTATGATGGGTTAATGGCTTCATTGAATGTTTTTACTGAAAAGAATAAGCTTAAAAAAACAACCAAAAAAGAGAAAGATTTAAGGGCGATATTTGAGAATATTTATTACAAATTCAATCCTGAACTCGACATTAAAATTGATCAATTTTCTTATAAGAATTTATCAGTTAAGGATTTCAGCACCCTAATAAGTTACCAAGATAAAAACAACCTTACGCTTTCAAATTCTAGCTTTAATTTTGGAGATAATACCATCCAGTTAAATGGGCAGGTCAATTTATTAGGTGGCAGTTCAACTCAAGCAAATCTTGGCATCAAAGCCAATGGAACTATGACCACGTGGAATAATTTATTTGCCAATAAAAATTTTATAATTGAGCGTGGTCAATTTATCTTAACAGCTGATTATCAAGGATCTATAGACCATCCAGAAAAATTACTGCATGGTAGCGACATTGCCTTAAATATCAAGGATGTTAAGATTTTTCATGCAGATCAAGACCTCTTGATTCCAATTGATAGCGCGCAGATTATTCTAAAAAATCGGGATGCGTTTCTCACCGAATTAAGAGTTCCTCTCTCATCAAAAAACCATATAGCAATAACTGGAAACGTGAAGAATTTCACCACCTTATTAAAGGAAGAAGCTGGATACGAAGTTAGTTCGAATGTAAAAATATATTCACCCGAGCTTACCTCCAAAAATTTCAAAGGAATTACAGATATTTTAGCTAAACCAAAAGAGAAAAATGGACCAACTGGTTCCAACAATATTCATCGAGGAGTAGCCACTATTTATCAAAAATTTCACCCTACTTTAGAATTACAAATTGACAGTTTTAGAAGTCAAGACTACCTTTTAAACAACCTACATTCAAAGATAAATTATCGGACTCCTACCACGATAGCCGTAGAAAATACAGGATTCGAATTAGAAAAAGGCC
>JALZUU010000741.1 GCA_023300665.1 Saprospiraceae bacterium
CTACTATTCCAGTAGAAACTAAAATAACTCGTCGGAATGCAAAACTATTTTCAGCAGCCGTAGCCTCGGCCATTGAACTGGTGAGAAAGATAGAAAAAACGACTACCCCTAAAGTTCCAAAGAGTGCTCCTACCAATCCACGTCCTCCATCTAAAAAACCAAAAGCTTTTCCTTGATTGGTGTTGCCGCCCCAAATTCGAGTCGCTTTAATCATGGGTGCCCAGAATAAAAAAATAGTGGTAAAACCCCAATAACCATATAATATTCTTAAAATATCATAAGACGGGAAACTGGCATAAACCAAACCGCCCAATGCAGTAAGCCATAAAGCAATTGCCATTAATTTTCTAGGAGGATATTTATCCGCTAGCGGACCACCGAAAAGATAAGCAAAGAGCGCCACTACTCCATAGACGGAAAAACAGAGGCCTAACTGAATATTATCTAGATCAAAGGCTTCTAAGACCGTCGGACGAAAAACGCGTGCCAATACAAAAGGAAGAATAAAAATTGACTCACCGGCCAAAATCAATAAAAAAAGGAAGTACCAAGGCGCTTTTTGGGATTTCATTGTTTGTTGAGGCTATCTGGGTAGAATAAGCTAATAAATTGAGAAGGTAGTATTTTTTAGCCAGTTAGCTGGTATCTCTAAATAAAAATTTATCGAACCTTTTGATTAAAAACTTCGTAGATAAATGCGCTTATTTATTAGGATAAAAAAAATACCAAAAAAATATGATTTTTCCTTTGACAAGTAGATAAAGGAATCATATATTTGCATCGCTTTAGAAGAAAAGCGCCTTGACGATAAGTCACTTGAAAAGGATCCGACCGACGCAAAACGAAGGCGTTTAACCTGTTTTTTAATTTAAGAATCAGGTTAGACGGCCCCTTCGTCTATCGGTTAGGACGCCAGGTTTTCATCCTGGAAAGAGGGGTTCGATTCCCCTAGGGGCTGCTATAGCTTAAACCCTTGCAAATCAATGATTTGTGAGGGTTTTTTATTTTATCTACTACTACTTTAATACACGACCACTCCACTATCTTTTACCCATTTCCCCCACCGTTTGTTATAGCCGTGGACTTTATCGGTTGGCTTATTTTCTCCATTAACCAACGGATAGTCTTCATTAATCCAGCTAAATATGCTGCCATAAAGGTTGTAAACATCTCGAAATCCTGCTTTTTGTAGCTTTTCTCCGATCCGTTCGCTTCGATATCCTACGGAACAATAGGTGATTACTTTTGCGGTTTTTGAGATTTCTTTTACGCGTTTGAGATCAAAATCATCGTATCCGACCCAAATAGCGCCTGCTATATGACTGATTTCATACTCTTCTTTTTCCCGTGTATCCAAGATAATATAGTCTGATTGATGGGCTTTTAAGTCTGTTACAGTGATATCTCTTACTTTTCCGCTAGCCATTTTTGTGGCCATTTGGTCAAATTCCCCATCGGTAAACTGACCTGCTACCTTAGGAGCAGTGGTACATTGAAGAAAGATTATCGCAAAAAAGAGATATAGGTATTTCATTTTGATACTATTTTAGTAGAAATATTAATTCAATATAAACACTATTGGCTATTGTTGTGGTCTTTGAGGGGACGTTTTTTATTAACATTGAAATTTTGAATGAATAATTTTAAATATTTGTCCATCCTTGATTAACATTCTTTTCTGAAAACAGGACATTATTTATTAATTAGTTCAGTACTCCCTTTCCCATTAAAACCATGTAAAACCTGTCCGCCGAAATCATCTGGAAATTCTTCTATCCCTGGGAAGCCAAGTTTGATATCTTTTCCTGTATGCGGAATATATGCGGTACCAAAAAGATAATCCCAAATAGCGAGGGTCAATCCGAAGTTAACACCGGTATGACGATCAGCAGGTAAGTTGTAGGAATGATGCCAGATATGCATTTCTGGGCTGTTAAAAATATACTTCATTATTTTTGCTAAGAGTGCACTGCCGAGAAAAGAAAAGAAGAGTACCCACCCTATTTTTTGCCACCAAATCATTTCTATTAAAACGGGTATTTCCAATAAACCATGCGCGGTTAAAATACCGAATAAAGCGCCTAGTATTCCTCCTGTTATCTTGCCACTGATCCTGATATTGGAATGATTATAATGTCCCCAAGTAAGGGTAAAAATGTGAATGACAAAAAAGTCATATAGACCAATTCCCAATAGAGCCAATGGAATATATTCTAATACTTTATAAATAATACTTTCCATCCAATGAAACCGTAAATGAGCTGCAAAACCCATTTCTTCTACCGAGTGATGTACTTTGTGAAATTCCCATAATCGCTCCGACTTATGTAACAATCGATGGATCCACCATTGCACAAAATCTCGAACTAAAAACCCAATCAATAATATAGCATACATCGGAAAGTCTCGCATCGGATTCACGGCTTGCAAGTTAAAGCCTCCGGTCAACGCCATGATTCCATCGTTGAAGAGATTGACAACCACATCACTGGCTGCTTTATGGATTATCAATGAAAAAATAAAGAAATTAAAGAACATGTAAAACCCGTCCAACCAAAAGTCTTTCCGCAATTTAAGTTGGTCTCTCCGCCAAGGAATTACCACTTCTAAAATTAGAAAAAATACCGATACTAAGATCAACCAATAAAAATAATTATGCCAACTAGGATTGATGATTTCACCCAATAGATAGTTTGCATATCCCGTATACGCGTTGGTAATTATGTCGATATATTTGGTCATTGTTCTTTTTACTTCTGGACTTTTGCTTTTGGCTTTTTGCCCTCTTTAATCGCGATGATGTGAGGCAAGTAGCTAAAAGAAAAGTAATAATGCGAATCAGAGTTTAAAAACTAACTAAAATCAAAATTATTAACTAGATCATTTCAATTGAATTTGTTTTTTTGCTATTGGCT
>JALZUU010000742.1 GCA_023300665.1 Saprospiraceae bacterium
ATGGTGCTCAGTTACGATGCGGCTCGAGACGTGATGTATAGCACGATCTACAAGGAGAACGATAGCGTTCGATGTGTCTATACGGGGCACATGCTTGAACTTCCATTAGGCGTGGACCCTTCTACCCATTTGTACAGTGGTGGATTCAATTATGGTATTAATTGTGAACATACCTTTCCTAGGTCAAAGGGAGCAGGTACAGGCAACGCTTTTTCAGATATGCACCATCTTTTTCCCTCCAGAACAGGTACGAACGCTTCTAGATCCGACTTGCCTTTTGGTGAAATAGAAGATGATCAAACGGTATCTTGGTTTTATCTTAATGAAACATTTAGTTCTATTCCTTCGATCTCTAATATTGACTCATTTAGCGAACGAAAACCTGGTTTATTTGAACCAATGGAAGATCACAAAGGCAACGTGGCCCGTGCCATGTTTTACTTTTTTACGATGTATCAAGCTGAAGCGTTAGAAGCAGATCCTAACTTTTTTGAATCGCAACGAGAGACCTTATGTACTTGGCATCAATTAGATCCTGTAGACACCAAAGAATGGGATCGAAATCAAATGATTGCGAGTTATCAAGATGATTTACCAAATCCGTTTATCTTAGATGCTACTCTAGCAACTCGTTCTTTTTGCCAATTAGCTACCTCAAATAAAAATCTGGTTGAACCAGAAATTTTAGTGTATCCAAATCCAGTAGTAGATTATCTAAAAGTCGTCGTACCTGGTCAAAATAAGGTATTGGTAATGGATTTTCTAGGTAAAATTTTAGTGGAGAAAAATTTCTCAGATCAGGTTGAAATAGATTTTTTAGGAATGGAAAAAGGAAGTTATTTTATTTTGGTAAATCAAAAAGTTTTAAAAATAGTTAAGGTTTAATTAGTGCTTTGACCTGCCTTTAACTTCCTCAATCGCTTCCTTTGCAACATATAAATCACCGTTAAACTAATTAACAATATTGGATATAAAATACAAAAAATCAGGGTATTTATTTCATAATAAGACAAATCAAAAATATTGGCCAGATTAATAATAAAATCTGTACAATAAACATAAATCACTTTAACTAGATATTCCATATTTAATTATTGATTTTTAAGGAGGCGAATTTTCGATTGCATTAGAAGAATTTTTACCAAAAGAAAAACCAGCAGCAATGGAATAAGAATCACCAAAAAAACAACATTGGCCAATCCATAATTTCCAGTGGATTTAAGCGAATCAATGATTCCAAAATAGATCAGGTCGATCTGTTTAAAATATGGCTGCGCTAGTTTTACATGATTTTGTTTACAATAGTTGGTGTTGTTATGACAAATCCAGGTGCATTGGTCTTTTTGGTTTTGAGCGGAATTAATCGCGGTTACGCCTTGGGTTTTAAATCCGGGATCGTTGATAGTTAATCTTGAATATTCGTTTATTAGGATCACTCCGAGGATGGGAAGGAATAAGGTGAAGAGGAAGATTTTAAAAATTTGTTTTCTCATTGAAACGATTATTTTACTTTTTCATTTTTTTTATCCAAAAGGATTCAACTTTTAATCGTGCTTCTAAAAGGCTTACGTTTTTAAGATCCATATATTTTTTAATACACCATAAAATTCCAGAATTTTCAAATCCCTCTAAGTAAATTTCTATGATAAAAAAATCAATAAAAACCTTTTTTAAGAATGTATCTTTTATAGAATCAAGGAATTCAGAATAACCTTTATCCATCAATAATTCAAGTTTAGAATTATCTGATAAATATTGAAACAATCGCTTTTTTATTTTTACATCCTTCTCAGTCTTAAACCATAAAAATAGGTCTTCTTGAAAATTAAGATCAAAAAAAGGTAAGGATGAAAGAATCTTTAAAGCTTTTCGCCTATCTTGAAGATTTATCGAATTTTTTAATTCTTGCCATGTTAAATTTAAAGTCATATTTAATAATATAATTTTCAATTTTCTTTCACAACCCCTAATATTTCTTCTTTTAAAATACGCACATCTTCCCCTCGATAAATCGTCTTTAAAGTAGCCGTAGAATTTAAATCATTCTCGTAAGTAATAGAAACTTTCATAAGTCCAATTTCCTTTCCATAAGTAGCTTCCATTACTGACTTTACAACGTTCTTGTAGATAACTTCTGGATTCGTTATTACCATAAGATCTGTTGTTTGAACCTCAACAGTAGGAATCATCTCTCCACTATAGTTAAGCAAGTCTCCTGAACCAGTCAATTTTCTAGAGCTTTTTAAATTACACTTAGAATTTGGTGGATGTACTAAGTTCCAATCAAGGGTTAACTGATATGGCTTATTTAGTTCCATAATTTTAGAGACCTTGAAGTCATCAACCTTGATTGGTACAATAGTCCGTTCATTAGATTCATTAATTTCAACAGTGTAAATTTGCTCTAATTCAAAAAATTCTTTCCAACGAATTTCGCTATATCCAGTAAGAAATTGGAATCGACTATCTAAAAGAGAATACTTATAGGTCTTAGAATTTCGCTCTG
>JALZUU010000743.1 GCA_023300665.1 Saprospiraceae bacterium
CCTCATACCCCTCATACCCCATCTACAACACCACCAACTTCCTAACCACCTTCCGATCTTCCACCTCAAAAGACAACCAATAAACACCTGCCGTCAATTCGTCTAGGTTGATAGCCGCTCCATCAGTCCAAGGCTGCTTCGTCATACTTTTGATCAACTGTCCAGTAGCATTATAAATCTCAAGTGCACCAATAAAATCCGTCTCAAGATTCACTTTAACCTGACTTTGCGTAGGATTTGGCGTTAGCCTTAACCCTATTATTTCCGTATCATCAATATTTTCAGTAGCTACAGATCCATCCACAAAAACACGGACATAATCCTGAACCGAATAAAACCTGTTAGGTTCTTCGTCGTAACTATCAAAAGCAGTAAATCTTAATAAATATTCCCCTGGTAATGAAAAACTCGCATCTGTTTGGAAACTATTAAGCGTAGAAAAATTCACATTTCCAGGACCTGAAATTTTTGCCCATACAGATGGGAAGTCGGTTCTATTAACCGTGTCGAGCATAACCGTTGCACTTAAAGAAGCTACCTCGTTTACGTCAATACTTTCATCTGGGCCAGCATCTACCAAATAGCCAGTTGATTGCTCTGGAAATGGCCAAGAAGCATCCAGTGGGCTTGGGAAATATCGACGATAAAAATTCCTTCGTCGACTGATGTATTCATCTGGATGAGAATGCCCAAGCAAAGGCGCGTGGAGCAATACCTTAGGACCAATAATCTGATTATAAGCGGCAAAAACCGTAGCCGATGGCGTAATCGTATCTCGATAGCTGATGATATGGTAAGTTGGAAAATCTATATTTCTATTTAAGTAAACTGCATCAAAATATTTAATAGCACCAATCGTTTCTGATTCGTGCACTGGATCATTTTCTTCAGCTCGAGATTGCATAATATAATAAGGAAATCCGCTGGCTTTATTTTCCAAAATTCCAGCATGCTGACAAAGCGCACCATTACTTTGAGCCATTAGTGAAATACGATCATCAATACCCGCTAATAGCATACTAAGACCTGCACCTTGACTTACGCCATTGACCGCTACAACACCCGAATAATCCTCCCGACTTTCTAAATAGTCAATCGCTCTCATGGCACCTAATAAAGCATAACGATAATAAAGTTCATTCTGATTGTTGATCACATCAAAATCATAACCGATAGGGTCTGTCTGATCGACAGGAACATTATGTACACTCAATGAAAAAGATAAGACGCCGACTCGTTCGGCTAGGATATGTTCTGGAACAACGATTCCAGGAGAGTTTCCGAAAGGAGGTAACGTAATAATAGCAGGATGTGGCCCAGGAGTACTAGGAACAGACAATAAACCATAAACTCGTCGACCGTCAATATTGCTAAGGTTGACTCGGAAGGTCCTAGAATTATCGTGTTCTTCAAATAAACTAATCTGTAAATCAAAAGGAACTGCGGCTAAAAGATCTTTTTGGTTATCCCAAAATTGATTTAAATCAGCTGGTGGGGTACCAATCGGAGCAATAGAAAACGGATCAATAGCTGCGGCAGAAAAAGCTTTATTTCCATTCATTGAAACCTCACAAAGAAGCATTCCTGGTTCTGTGCCTTGATAAGGAAGGGTAAGGGTTTGGCCTGCCGTCAAATTAAGCGTACCAGTTGCAAGTGGTGGCACAAATCGATCATAAAATAACTTATAAGTTGCCGTCCCTGTTTGGTTGCTAGTCACGTTAAAATTAACGGATTCACCTATTTGATAGAGTGCATTTACACGGTCGGTAACTAAATTAAGTTGTGCTAATAAATTTTGAGAAAAAACGAGAAAGCACAGTAATATACGGTATTTCATGGAGTAGGGACCTTAAAAGTTAAAGAAGAATAATATTCTCAAAACAAAATTATGAAAGTATAAGTTGTTGATAATCAATTGAATGTCATATGGTTAGTGTTACAAAGATAAGAATTTTAAGATAATCTTAAGAAATTACGTTACTAATTAAATTATACCACGTCACAAATGGGAATTTTTTAATGTTTTTTTAACCTTTAATAACAAATAAACTTATGGAAAGCTTAATGGAAAAAGTAGATTTATTAACCAATCAGCTTGTAGCTTGGGCTCCAAAATTAGTAGGAGCAATTTTCGTGCTAATTATTGGATTGTGGATTGTTAACAAGATCACCGATATGATCTCTAAAGGAATGGCAAAATCTGGCTTAGACCGAGATGTAATTCCTTTCTTAACTTCATTGGTCAGTGTTATCTTAAAAGTAATGTTGGTATTGAGTGTAGCAGGAATGGTTGGAATCGAAACAACTTCTTTTGTTGCTTTAATAGGTATGGCTGGTTTAGCGATAGGTATGGCTTTACAAGGAACACTTGGTCACTTTGCTTCTGGTGTAATGATCTTAATTTTCAAACCTTACCGAGTAGGTGATCTTGTAAAACTACAAGGAGAACTTGGACACGTAGAAGAGATTCAAGTATTTAACACGATCGTTAAATCATTAGATAACAAAAAAGTAATTATTCCTAATGGAATCGCTACTTCTGGCATCATGACTAACTTGTCTGCGAATGACTACTTAAGAGTAGATCTTAACGTAGCAATGCCTTATGAAGAAGATTTTGATAAAGTACAAGGAATCATTCAAGAAGCAATTCGCCAGACACCAAAGGTGTTGAGCAATCCTGCTCCAGTGGTAGAAATTGAAAAATTTGACGCGCACAACATCCTTTTAGCAGTACGTCCTTTCGCAACTTGTGAAGACTACTGGGATGTATACTTCGGTACTTACAAAAATGTAAAAGCTGCTTTAGGAAAAGCAGGTATCAAAGTGGCTTACCCTACACACAGTTTGAAGGTATCAGAAGGGAAGCTTGCAATGGCTAACTAATACGGTTATTCTCTTTAACTCAAAGGTAATAACAACACAACTACGGGGTGGCTGCTTCTTTATAGCAGCCACTTTTGTTGCGTCAAAACTGGTTTAATCAGTTTCTATCTGAGAGATAAAGTTTAAATAAGAAAACCCCGATAGGTATAATACTTATCGGGGTTTTTTTGATGAAGAATAATAAATTCCTTTATTACATTTTACCCATCGCTTTAGTCAGTGCGGTAAATAAAAAGGGTAGGGTTACCCAAAACCATTCTGGCTTGATAAATAAAAAGGCTAGACAAGCTATAAGGCTTACCAAAGTCATCATCCAATATTTTCCGGTAGAAGTTTCTTCTGCATTCATATCTTTAGAATATTAGTTTTTAATTTAATGGTGCAAATCTAATCAGAACTTTACAAAAAAGCAGCCGATTTTAAATATTATTTCCACTTACATGATTTTATGCCCTCAACACCTTAAAAAATGACACACTTAGTGGTACAGTCCGTAAAAAACCATTAAATAACTACACCAACGACCGCTGAAGAAAGCCAATGACCAACAGCAAAAAATGGTTAATCATTAAAAACTTCTATGTTTTAATATAACAATTTAAAATAATTTGTTTATTTTGCCAAAAATTGAGGAAATGAGTGTTAATAATAATACCTGGAATCGGATTCGTTATACTTTTTACCAACCCTTTTATGATCTGGCAGGCAACTACTTTAACAAATACCGAGCACAGTCTATCGAGGGGTTGAATTTACGTCTAGCGGATAAAATACTTATCGTAGGCGCAGGTACTGGCTTGGACTTAAATTATCTCGATCAACAAAAAAATATCACTGCCATTGATATCACCAGTAGTATGGTAGCTGATCTAATGGGCAAAGCAGAAGAATTGCACTTACCAGTAGAAGCACACGTGATGGACGGACATGAACTAGAATTTCCCGACGAAAGTTTTGACGTGGTTATTCTACATCTGATCGTAGCCGTTATTCCAGATCCGCATCGCTGTCTTGCGGAAGTTCGACGGGTATTAAAACCAAATGGACAATTTACCATCATGGATAAATTTATTCCTGCCAACGGACAAGTTAGTTTTACGCGTCGTCTTTTAAATCCTGTTACAAATCTCCTTTTTTCGGATATTACCAGAGATGCTAATGCATTACTCAAAGACGCTGGTTTGGCCATCACCAATGATGAAGCTTTTAAATTAGGTATTCGAATCATTCTTGGAAAAAAAGGTAAAAAGCCTAAAAAGCAACCACTCAAAAAGCAAGTTTCAATTGATTCAGAAGCGTCTAGCTTTAGAGAAAAAACGATGGACCTTTCCATTGCAACTTCGCCCCGTTCAATAACTGCTCGTCAAAAAACAGCACCTAGCATTCAAACGCACGCCTTAAACTTAAAAGCGCTAAGTCAATTTCCTGAATTAGAAACTCGGAGATTAATATTGCGAAAATTTACGATGATGGATGCCATCGCGCATTACGAATTAAGAGCGAATGAAGAAGCCATGCAATACATGGATCGTCCGCTTTGTGAAAACAAAGAAGCGGCCATGAAAGACATCAAGGAAACACACCAAAATTTTCGAGACAAAAAAGGCCTTTGGTGGGCCCTGGCCGATAAACGCAATAATAAATTTATGGGCTATGTGGGTTTTAAAGATATTAATCAAAATGATAAATCCGCTGAAATTGGCTACGTGCTTCACCCAGATTATTGGTCCAGTGGTTGGATGACAGAGGCCGTTGCCGCCGCGTTAAAATTTGTATTTGAAGAACTTAATCTACACCGAGTTGTTGGAAATATCAACCCAAATAACGAAGCAAGCCGCGGACTATTAAAGAAATTTGGTTTCCAAAAAGAAGCCTACTTTCGAGAAGACTATTACTTTAATGGCGAATTTCTTGATAGCGAAATTTATGGTTTATTAACCACGGAGTTTGATTTTGAGCAAGCATAGTCATAGTCCATATGCTCCATTAATTTATGCCCAAGGAACTAGGGTGAAAAAGTAGAAAAATACAACTTAAAAGCAAAAAGACCTCAAATATGATTCGTTCCAACACCCATGCCTTCGAACTGCTAGAAACCTCCGATGACGTCCCCTACGAAGCCATCCGTTATTTATACTACCAAAAACCGAACGAAACCATCCATGAAAAAGTGATCTACTGGCTGGAAAATGCCTACAATGATGAGATGATTGACGAAGGAGGATTTGATCCCAATACCCCCTTTTGGTACGCTATTCTAGCAGAAAAATATATCGACGAAAAACTAATTGAACCAATTATTAAACTATTCACTACCGTTGAATCAGACTGGGATTATCTAAATGAGCAAGCCGTAAGGTTAATCCAAAA
>JALZUU010000744.1 GCA_023300665.1 Saprospiraceae bacterium
ACCAAACGGGTAGTAGTGATTCTCTTGTAGTATCTCTGATTGCTCCCCACCTACCGTTATTCTTCCATCATTATTTAGATCTGCAAAACTTACTCGGGCGTTCCCGAGATGATCTGTGATCGTATACTCCATTCCTTCAGGGCCCATGCGGCCTTCGGAGTGGTAGATCGCTTCTAGTTCGTTGTCAACCAATTCTACTCCTCCCACATAATCGCGGGTTTCGGTGATGGTTCCTCCAGTCGTTACAATCTTACGTAGTTTGGCGCCAGTGGCATCGTATACATATTCAATTTTGTTTCCGCCACCAAAATCAATCAGCCTAGGCAAATTTAAGAAATTATATTTGATTTCTTGTATTCCTTTTCCTGTATCTGTGATTAGATTACCATTATTATCATAAGTATAAGTTGACTCCTTGGCTTTTACTCCTCCAGTTTCTGCATAAATTCCATCAGCATGATCTACCAATATATCTAGTTGATTGCCCGTGTATTTTTTATAATCTAATAAATCTATATTCCCATATAAAATCTCTTTATCACAATTACCTACTGGGCCACGACGGACTAGGGTTTTAATATTACCATTTAGATCATAGCCTATTTGAGGTACACCATATTTATTGTCTCCTCCAAAACTACCATCTGGTTGACGGTCAAGATAAGCTGCACTGGTCAAACGATCCAATTTATCATAAGAGAAGGCGTATCGTTGTGTCTGACGACCTCGTCCTTGCCAATCGATACTTGAAATATTTCCACTAAACTGTGCACTACCTTCACCTTCTTGAAATCCTTCTTCAAGCGCTTCCGCATAATGTAGTTTCATCGCAAAAGCATCTGCAGCATCGTCTCCTTCTTGATATACTGTAAACTCAAAATCAGTTGGATCGTTTACTTCAATAGACTGTAATATTTCATAGGATCCATAGAGTAATCTTAGTTCATGCTCCCATAAGTATAATTCACTACCATTACACAAAATAACTCGATTAAGAGCATTGGGCATTGGCATATTTTCCATCTCTATAGCAGGATCTCGTCCACGTAATTCTTCGATATAATCTTTCTGTCTTCGAGCTTCTTCTCCACTACATATTGGTGTTGGACGCTGACAACTTGGAGGATCACAGGCTCCTCTCAATTCGAGATTTAGTTCATTAGCATATATTGCTAAACTACCACTCATAAAGCCTACTGCCTTCAAGTTGAGCAACTGCTCTGCACTAAGTTCTTCATCAGGTGTCAATGTAATGGTATTGTTACATTCATAAGGAAATTCACATAAAACAACAGTACTTAAATCTCCATTTACTGGGATAAAATTATTTCCATCATGGAGTCCAATCTCAGAAGATGAAGTCCCATTGGCACTAAAATTAAAGACAAATTCTGTGCTAACCACATGACGATCTTCCACCACATCTGGTCTTACACTTAAGTCAATAATAAATTCACCTACTCCAGCATAGGATCTATTAACACTATACTTTATTCCATCTTCAACTTCTAATAGACCATCTCCATCTGTCTCTGTACGATCATAGTACTGATAATTTGGAAATTGTCCTTTCTGAAAAATATTCCAAGCAATAGAATTTCCTTCCATAAAGTGGTTATAATCACAAGTTTGAAATTCAAAATTACAACCTCTTTTATCATAATCCAATTGGTCTTTTCGATCTCCTCGTAAAAGATTAATTAAAGATACTTCTATCCTTTGATCCCCTTTTCCTATAACCCTTACAGATTGTTCAGAACTACGCAAAAATTGACAACCTAAAGTGGTTAGTGGTTGCCCTAATTCTTTGAGCTCATTTTCTGTTAAAATAATTAGATTTCCTCCACTTAACTCTACCTGATATAAAATTATTGATCCTTTAATCGGCTCTTTTTCTAACTCTTTCGCCGTGTTCTTAATTAGAATTTCAACTTCATCAAAAATAGGATCTTGTCTTTTACAATTCGATTGTATAAACTTAATTTTCCCTGACCGTTCAACATCAATACTAGAAAGAGGTAGGTTCGTTTGTAAAACGGTCAATATTGCTGTACCATTCGGTTTTAAATAGGAAACATCAAGTTTTACTTCTGAAAATATATAATTATTTTCTGCTAACCAATTTTCAAAATCTTCCTTTAAATCAAGGTAATCGTCCGGTATGTTATTTATTAAATATGGATCGTATTTACTCTTAGGCAAATCAATCTTAGTATCGTCAACAAAAATTCCATTAACCTCAGCAAAAGCATTCCATTCCACCTCATAATCACATAATTCAATGGGTTCTTGATTTTCACATTCACTATAACAATTTACATTCAAATCATCTCCTGTAAATCGAATTCGGTATAGATCTTCTATTGATATATTAGCGGCGGTTTCACAGTCTCCCCCTACATAATAAGATGGTTCACAGTGATTGATTGCATAGTCATCTTGGCCCGGAATAATGGTATTGATATCCGTCAAAAATCCACGGATATTATATTGGTAATCTACTGACTGTAAAAATTTATCTTGGCCAACATATCCCATATTCTTTTCAATCAACTCATCTCGATAATTATAATTATTCTCCGCAGTCATACGACCATTAAAAGAATTAGACTTTAATCGTTTTCCATGATCAAAACCAAACAGTTCGTACCAGGTTTCTCCTCCGCCTTTATTGTAGATACCTCTTTGTCGATCTGTTGCCCCATCATACGCAAAACCAGTAAGCCTCTGATTACCTGTATGGTCAGCACCTTGTGCAGTAATTAGACGCCCTAGTCCGTCATAGGCATATTTAGTCTTTATATCTGTATAGTCATCAAGTCGCTTGGTGGTAGATTCCATTAAACGACCGTTGACTAGATCAATGTCATTGTCCTCGATTAATTGTCCTCCAGGTACATCAGGTCCATTAAGAATGGTCTTTATCTTTTCTTGATAGGCATTATAGCGAAAATCTAAAACGTAACCATTCGCATCGGTTTGAAAATCTAATAAGTCTAGGTTATCATAATCATACTCCGTGGTAATACCGTTAGGTAATGTTTTGCTATCTAGACGATTACGCTCATCATATACGTAGTGATAATTAAAAATACTTTCCAATGATTGAGACTCTGGGGGTAAAACATACTCCAAATTCCCACGATCATCGTAGCAATTATAAGTATTAACGTCTTCTTCTATACCATTTTTCTTTACTTGACTTCGTGTCAAAATCAGCTGTCCAATCTTATCGGTAAAGGTTGTGGTAATACTTCCATTACCATTATCAACGGTCTTACTATAAAGAGAACCACCATTATAATTACCACCATTCAAATGATTTTTCACATTACTACCTCCAGAACCATAAGTAATTTCCATCGAACCAAAACCTGCGTAATTCATCCCAGTCTCTCGGTTGAGTGGAGAACTTTCAAAGAGCGCTTGATTATGATCGTATCCTTCATCTATCTCAACATAACTTCCATCGCTATTTCCTGACTCGTAAGGAAGATATTGTTTGTAAGGGCGACCTACAAAATCATATTCTACGGCACCGGAAATCAAATCTTTATTATCTGGTGTATAACCCTGAGCTACCGACTGAAGAGAACGTCCAAGTCCATCGACATAATTATGGGTCGTAATACCATCTTCATTCGTTGTTACTACTTTATTTAGGGCCTGACCTGGATTCTGATCATTTACGATTCCATAATGGTATTCCCAAGTAGAGACTAATTGGTTATTTCTAGCACCAACTCGAGTTAATCGTTCTAATTCATCATAGTCAAAAATTGTCTGAATTCCATCAATAGCTGTATTCTTTTTTAATTGCCGCTTCTCATTATAATCAAATTTTTCTACGCGCTGCAAACGTCTTTTTTCTATTAATAATCCTTTATCCCATACAAAATTAATAGGTGCAGCATCCATAAAGGTATAACCTAAGGGACGCCCTGCGTCATTGTATCCTGAGATGACTCCCCTAAGTAAATGATCGTTAGGGTCAGGTAAATCTTGTAATATTTCGTAAATTTCTGTGACGAGTCCTGGTCTTCCTTCTATATATCCATCTTCTTCCGTTTCAACCCCTTCCATCTTTAATCTCTGACCACCAACCAGTCTACCATCTACATATTTTTCAGTTTTATATTGAATGAATGGTCCAGGGCTTAGCCCTGTAGTAGTAGGTATAAGTCTTCCTATAGTATAATCCAACTCTGTTCGGTGCTGTTTACCATCGCTATTGACCATTTCAATACTAGAAGGCTGAATAGTCTTCCCATGATTATAATTATAGGTGGTGATAGTTTCGACTCCATCAAGGATACTTACTTTAGACTCCAATCGTTTCCATACTTGACTAAACCAAGTGTCTTCTTTCTCAAGTTTTTGAGGTAGCGCAGCATAATTACAAGGATCTGGACATAGGTTTGAACGATTTGGGGGAGCTATCCAACGTCCTTTTACCCCACCTTGATATGGAATATCTATGAGCATTCCAAGATTATCCTGATAATAGCTTGACCCAATTTTAACTCCTCTTCCACTAATACAACCATTACCAATACATTGGTTCCCTGTTAGAAATTCATAATTATAAATTTCTTTTTGCTTTAAGGCACCACCCTTGTCATAAATTGCAGACCACTCCATTGTTCCATTTTTAAACTCCCAATAGTGATCATTTTGAGGCATTTCGTTAATAAACGAAAAAACTCTCCGACCATTTTTATGTGTAGAACTATTTTCAGAAGCATACTCCTTTACAGATTCCGTAACTAAGGAATAACCAATGTGACTACCAATTATTCTGTGAAGAATATTAGAGGACATAGTTATGCTACTACAGGTGTAATCGAAGGTATCATTTCCACAAGGAGGTAAGCAACCTGGTTCAGCAAAATGATGATTTACATTAATTTTATCATAAACTACCCTATGTAATAGTTTTCCGCCTGCATAGGTAAATTTTCGATGTAATGCAGGTTTTGTAGTGGTATCATCCGATAGGTAGTCTTTAATCTCATTCACCCTAAAGCCTCCAATTTTTGACCCTACATAATCAGCAGTAGGACCAGTATCTCCACCAGGAAGAGTAATATCTACTACAGGATGATTACCGAACTTAAATTCTGTTACTCCTCCGGTTGGGTATTTTATTTTGTTCAGTACACAGTTCAAGCGTAAAGATGATTTTCTATTGGCACTCCCGCCTACAGCAAAGCCAGATGGAGTAGTATATGGAGGAATTAACTGACCACGATTAGTGGGACCACCTGAATTATTTGAGGAACCATTATAAAAGCCCCAATGGTCTAATCCATTTGAATTTGGGCTAGGTAAAATACCAGGGCTGTATGTAAAGACATACGGAGGATTCCTAACTATCTCCCCTTCATCATTACTTCCTCCCTCAGAAATTTCTTCAAGTAGCAACCTTCCCTGAGTATAAGTCCATTCTATTGGTGAATTGGGCGTTGGTAAAGGTGAACTATCATTAGGGTTTCCCGTTGCATTATAATTAAAATTAAACTCACGAACATTACTATATCCATTTTCCTTCCATTTTCTATGAACTCTTATTCTATCTAGTTTTATCCCACTAGATTCGTTATGCTCAGGACCAGTAGGTAGAAATGTAACTAAAAAATCAATTCTTTCTGCAATATGATCTTCTCCTAATTTTAATTGAATAGAAGAAAGGTATCTTCTGCGATAGGTCCTTATATCCTCTAGTGTACCGACTGAATGAGAACTTGTTGCTGTTGTTCCGCAAGGAACAGTATTTTGATAAGGGCCAGGATTAGGGTTAGAACCAGGAGACGTAGGAATTTTTGTATTCTTGGTATCATTCTGAAGATAGTTTGCAGGATTCAAATAGTAGTCCTCAATATTGCCCTCTTCATCTCTAAACAATTCATAATCAAAGAGTACTTTTTCTCCTTTTCTTGTATCAATTTCTGTAAGGTACCAACTAGAATTATATTCGTAATATTTGCTTTGGCTAAATAAATAGAAATTTTGTTCTTCATCATTTGCAGGCGAAAAATAATAAGTCGTTTCAGGTTTTCCAAATGTGTATGTAGTACCTCTTTCATCAATTATTTTAAACCCAGATATAACCTTTAAATCTTGAGTCCAGCCATTTGGACCTGTATCTAAAGATTCTTGTTCACCAAATATTAATCTAACTTCTATTTCCTGTAATGAATTAACAACTACTTTTTTATCCGCCTGTATAACAAAACTACCAGAACCTCCTGGATAATTAAAATGGTATTCATCTGGCTGAGTTTCAATATTTCCTTTCATTGCCTCAAACATTAGCTCAGTATGATCTACATCATAGACTCTTATACTACTATTAGGGCCTCCACCTCCTTGATTATGCCCATTTGTAGTAATTAGGTCAAACACATCATTCCTTCTAGAGAAGAAATTAAAGTCCATATCAGCCTGTCCTTTAACTTGTCTGGTAATAACACCTCCTACATTCAGATTCCATCCTAATCCTGTCCAGCTTGGTACGGTAGCTACTTTTACACTATTCGGATTGTAGCTAGCACTAATGGGTACAGAAACATATTTTCCGCTCAATGTGTAAATTGGTACACCAATATTTGGCACACCTGTATAATGATTAACAGAGGTATTTCCGTAAGTACCAAGGGAAGCAGCTTGTGGCGATACAGGCACCACTTGATTCGCTCTTGCCCAAGATTCGGGGATAAAAGGGACTTGATCAGATTGACCAGGTTCTCCCTGACCAAACAAACAATTAGTGGCAAGAACCAATAAAAACAATAAAATAATGGGAATTTGTAGGTGATTTTTCATTTTACTTTTTTTCGGGTATAACATTGTGGTTTCATATTTGTATACACAAAAGGGTAACAACTTAAATGCATAAGACAAATTTCATACCAGAAAAACAATAATATGATTAAAAAAAATATTTTAATGTTTACCTTTCTTTTATCAACATTTATCTTGACTGCTCAAGAAATAAAAGACCAACGGCTTGTGATTGTAAAAAATCAAGAATCTTTATTTAAAGTAGAAGTCGCAGTATTTCCATTCAAAGAGTATTTACACCCACAACGTACCTATGCAAGTTATGAATCTGAACAAATTTTTGAGATGCAAGGAGCAGTACGAGCGCATCCGCTAAATGGTAGGTATCAAGCGTATGACCTAGACAATCATCTATTAATGGAAGGTATTTATTCTTATGGACTTCGATCTGGCGGATGGAAGCAGTGGGATACTAAAGGGGTTTTATTGAATCATCATTGTTGGAAAGATGGAATCTTAGATGGAGAATTTCGAGAATATGACAAAAAAGGATCGTTGGTTCGCAGTGGACAATACCGAAAGGGCAAATTACATGGTAAGATATTTGTATATAATCAAGATGGACTAGTCCAAAAATTACGCTATAAAAAAGGTAATCCAATTGCTCCCAAAAAGAACAAATCTAAAAAGAATAAAAAAGAAACCAATAAAACTCCGGTTACAAGCGGCTAGTCTTTTCTATGCCTTATTGGTTAGTTTGTTGATTGGTATCATTAGTACTGGATTTATTACGCAATCCTTCTATCGACAATTATTGATCAATCGAGCAACCATTCAAGATCAACTCATACAAAATACAGACTCAGGAATTGCCTTACTGAGAGGATTACCCGATTCAAATATTCCTTTACAGAAAATTCAACTTTTTTCAGATAGTAACGACTCGGTCTCTATTAAAAAAATGACCTGGGGATGCTATCCGCTCCTATATGCAACCAGCAGTTTTTCTAGAAATAATCAAATTCAATCTTGGTCTCAAACCTGTTTATTAGGATTTGATAAAGATACCATTGCGGCATCAAGTCTCTATTTAACCAATCATCAGCATAAGTTAATAGTATCAGGTAATACGATAATTGATGGTCCAATCTATATTTCCGAAAAAGGAATCGCTACCGATAATATGGTAGGAATACCTTTTAATGGTGTGATACCAGACGATACTTCCATTAAACGATCTAAATTTGAATTACCAAAATATAATGAGCAATTAACGCAAGAACTTAAAAAGTTGATTGCTTTATCTAAAAATCCTAGTTCTTATTATGAATGGCCAGATTCTTTGGTTAATAGTTTTGGTAATCAGACCATAGTTAGCCACGACGAAATCACCATCGTAGAGAATCAGTATTTAGAAGGAAATATAATCTTGACCGCAGATAGTTTGATTTTTGTTAGACAAAATGCAGTACTCGAGAATATTATTCTCTCCGCTCCTTATATTATCGTTGAAGCTGGATTTAAAGGTAAGCTACAAGCCTTTGCAAGTCAATATATCGACATACAAGCAGGTGCGAAGTTAGATTATCCTAGTGTCATTTTTCTTGAAAAAGAACAAACGGTAGAAGAACCACTATTTCTATCCATTGACTCTACTGCTCATATCCAAGGACTCGTTGCTTGTATTGACAAGACCGATCATCGCAAAAGACCTAGATTTAAAATATACCCTAATGCAACCATTACTGGAGAATTGTTTTCTACCGATCTGATTTCATTAGAAGGCAATGTTTATGGTACGGTAATTACTCCCGGATTTTCGCTCCAAAAAGGGATGCAATCCTTTCGCAATTATTTGCTAAATGCGCATCTGTCTACCTCGCCGCGTTCGGAATATTTTTTGCAGTCTTTATTTAGATCTTCTTCTCCATCGGATACGAAAATATTACAGTGGATTCATAGTGAATCGTTGAATCGTTGAATCGTTGAATCGTTGAATCGTTGAATCGTTGAATCGTTGAATCGTTGAATCGTTTAAATATAAAAAATATAAAAATCAGATACGACATAAAAAATAGGGTGCTAAAATTTAAAGCTTCTACTATCACCGAATCGGTGATTGCTATGACGGTGATCAGTATTAGTTTTGTAGTTGGTTTAAAGGTTTTTGAATATGGGTTTAAGGGCTTTAGTAATAGTCAAGATTTACGACTAGAAGTGATGATGCAAAAGCTCAGTACAGAGGCTAAAATTGATGGAATCATTAAACCTAACATGGTAGGCCCTGATTTTAGAATAGAACAAGACATTAGCAAGCATCCGACTGCCAATCATGTATATCAATTGACACAGACAGGATACGATCATCGCGATATTTTAATCAAAAAAAATACGATTTATTTATATCATCCAAAAGAACCAATATTTGAATAATCGAATTGCTGCCTTTACGGTATTCGAATTGCTGATCGGAATGGTCCTAACTAGTATTCTGGTTAGTATGGCTTTTGTCGGTTTAGGTCTACTAAAAAAACAGCAAGTAGTTTTTCATCAAGGTAACGAAAAAATGATGGCTATTCGTCAGTTAAAAAATTGGTTAAAGATCGATCAAGAAAACTGTGAATACCTAACCAGAGAAGGCAATAGTTTAGTTTATGAATCTAGGACTAGAAAGGTAAAATACGAGATAAGTTCGGATCAGATCATCCGAAGCCTAATAGCTAATCAAACACCAGCTGATACATTTTCTGTTTCAACAATTAATTGGGACACAAAATTTCTAAATACCAATAGAGAAAAAGGAATCATTGACCAAATTAATTTAGAGATAGTATATGGGGAACAACCCTATCCAATTCTTATCCATAAAAATTATTCGGCCAGCAACCTGATACAATATAAAAATGAGCATTGATCTTTCAGAATATAATAAACAAGTAGCCACTTCTATCGAAGAACCTACGAGTAAGTCAACCGATATTTTTGGTTGGCTCAATCAGGATATTAAGCTCTTTGGAAATCAATGGTCTTCAAAAAAGAAAGAAGGCTTCTACGCAGAATTAGCCGTACTTCTAAAAGCAGGCCTCGACTTAGTGACGACCTTAGAGATGATGGAAGAAAACGAGCCGAAAGAAAAAGATCGAGCGGTTATTGCTCAGATTAAAACGACGATGCTCGAAGGTGCTATGTTTAGTGAGGCAATGGGAAAAACTGAACGATTTTCTAATTACGAAGTATTCAGTATTAAGATTGCGGAAGAAAGCGGAAAACTCATTCCAATCCTCGAAACACTCAGCGAATACTATAAAAAAAGTATCGCTTATCGTCGCTTGTTGATTAGTGCGTTATCTTATCCAATTATGGTGATTGGTGTTTCTATGTTAGCACTACTTTTCTTGCTTAATTTTTTAGTTCCTTTGTTTGGTGATATCTACGCCAGATTGGATCAGGAATTACCACCTGTCACTCAATTTATCATCAGCTGTTCTGAGTTTGTAAATACTTATTTACCGTGGACAATTCCAGGTTTGCTCGTTATTGGGATTCTTCTTTATAGTCAACGAAAATCAAATAAGTTTAGAAAGGTATGGTCAGCGATACAAATTAAGATTCCTATTTTTGGATTGTTGGTACATCAATTATACTTAGCAAGATTTGCAGAGGCGATGAGTTTTTTACTCTCTGCTAAAGTCCCTGTTTTACAAGCATTGGGGTTGGTCAAAAAAATGGTGGCCTTTTACCCGATAGAAGCTTCCATTGATCTAATCGAAAAGCGAATTCTTAAAGGAGATGCGCTTTGTGATTGTTTAGCAGATTTTAAAATATATCCTCCTAGAATGGTCGCCTTGATAAAAGTAGGTGAAGAGGCCAATCAACTTGAAGCGATGTTTAGCAAATTAGCTGAACAATACAGCGATTCGGCAGAGCAAAGAACAAAGTTACTGAGTAGTATGATTGAGCCTGTATTAATCGTTTTTCTGGCGTTAGTAGTTGGATTGGTTTTGGTATCTATGTACTTACCGATATTTAAATTGGTTACAAACTTTGGTTAGAATTTATTGATATGAATTTAAATTTTCTACAATCTGATAATAAGAAATTATACAGCCTATTTTTAGGTACTGGCTTATTCTTATTATTGGTCTATCCTTTTACTTTTGGAAAGACGATAGCGCGTTACCAGCAATCGAAAGCAAATCAAATTTCCTTATTGAGTGCCGAAAACGCGCCTCAAAAAATTCAAGACTACCGAGCCAAGTTAACACACTTAGAAGGAAATCTCAGTCTGATAAACTATGACCGAAATCAGTTGTTTGATGCCGTGAATAGTTTTTGTCGAGATCAGCAACTAGTCGTTGCAAATTTTGCTCCTGAGGTTCAGTATCCAACCAAAAATTATGTTTTAGTAACCAATACCATTACCGTTAGAGGAGCTTTTAAGAACATGGTAGAATTGACTTATTTTATTGAAAGAACAAAAGCTTTTGGTCACGTTGCATCGCAAAAAATTGAACGAGCCAAAGACCAGTTTACTAGAAAAGAACATTTACAAATGAAAGTGGTGGTACAAAATATTATTCCACAGAATAACTCAGAAATATGAAAAAGCTTTTAAGCGCTGCGTTGATATGTTTCGCACTGATTAACATCGGATGTGATGATGTAATCATTCCAGACATTAGTGATAAATGTCCTGTATTGGTGGTGCCAGCTGATAGTTTGCAGACGACCCAAATGAATCATAATTTTGTCTGGGACGGAACTGAATTCTCCGACGAGCAACGGTTAACCATTTTTAGAATAGTGGATGGAGCGATCACCGTTGAAGTCTTAGATACTTTTGTTAATGATACCCGCTTCACACATACTTTTTTAGAAACAGGTGAATACGATTGGGAAGTAACTAGTTTAAACGAAGCCTATCAGTCACAAACAAAATTCAGAACAATCTTTATTAACGATTCTGAGGTAGTCATCGATATATCAAATGATATAGTTGACCTACTCGTACCTGAAGATCAGATCTGTACAAATCTAGCAACTATTAATTTCTCCTGGTCTGAAATTTCTGGTATTAACCAATATGAATTTCAACTCGGAAACCAAGGCTTTGCCAATCTACTAGTAACAGAAAATATTAACGGTTCAAATATTCTCATTGATACACCGGTAGATGGTATTTACCAATGGCGAGTACGAGGAGTAGATAGTGCGTCTGGTTCTCAAACAGCATGGACTACCCGAGAAATTAGCATTGATAAAACAGCTCCAGTTTCGCCTTTTTTATTAAGTCCGACTCAAGGAGATACGCTTGATTTAAATACCAATATTAATTTCTCTTGGAGTGATGATACGGATGAATTGAATTATCAATTTTTCTTATTCGCAGATCAGAATCAAGATACGTTGGTTTTTCAGCAGATCGTAGAGGAGAATAGTTTTAGTACCAATAATTCAGGTTT
>JALZUU010000745.1 GCA_023300665.1 Saprospiraceae bacterium
TGATGGGAGAATTGTTAAAGTTTAAAGTGACCCACCATTCCTTAAATCTCTATGGTACTTGTGAAACGGAGAATTGTCCAGATCGGAAAGTGATGGATTGATTATTCTACTACATAGAAAATATAACCTCCTAAATTCGTAAACAAACTTTCAGGATCACTAACGATCTGGGTATTGTAGAACTCATTCGGGCTATTTCTTGCTAAGCCAACATTATTATTAGCTCTATCATTTAGAATGGTACGAACAAAAAGATTCTTATTTTGGCATTTACCTGGAAAATTTGGTTCTTCACCTACGTCACCAACCAACGTACTTTGATAAAAATCATAGAACCCTACTTTTTTAGGAATAAGTTGATAGACTAGTGAATAGATTCCTTCTTTATATAAATATTGGCCATCATAAGTAACCGAGCCACTAGAATAGATAAATTGAGTGAGATCATAAGTCATGGTATCGATAATCACCTCAAAATTATTTAATGCTGCTTGATCAATGATAGAATCAGAAATTTCATTTAATTCAAAAGTTGGGTAAAATTTAAAATCAATCAATGGATAAAACTGATCTGTTTGGACTTCGTATACTTGATCTGAAAATATAGAAGTAATAGTAATGGTATCACCGATTTGATAGGTTACTTTTGCTGGAGAAAGAGTAGCTGGTATTTCAAATGCATAAGCTCCTGTGAACTGACATTCTTGTTTGCCGCAGCTAGGAGTAAATAGAATAAGTATTAATAATAATATAATATTTTTCATAGTTTTTTAATTTTAGCAGGTAGAAATATTCATTTCTACCTGCTATCTATTAGTTAATATTAGTAAGAATTAAATAAATCATTCAATTGAATGAGTGTATTCCCTGAGCCATCTAAATGATTATTTATTAAATAAAGTCTAAACTCTTCTACACTTCTTATATCAGAAGTAAAACCCGAAAATATCTGTTCTTGTGTGAAGCCTGAAACATTATCTATTACAAAATCGTTCACATTAGTATTATCTATCAAATCATGATATAGCCCTTCTGGAATATGATTTGGTTCCTCGTTAATATCTATTTCTAATAGTCCTAACCAAGATCGAACTCGGTTACTAGCATTATTTCCTAAGTACGTCCGATCTGCATAAGTATGCCCTATGTGATGTGGCCACGACTCACACAAGGAGATAAGATCTGCATTTTCACTAAACTGATCTCCATGTCCACCCGCTCTAATCTCCGCTTCCGCTAAGTCTAGCCAAAAGTCATGTCCTACCTGTCGATAATGACTCGCATGAGCAAATTCATGATAACTTAGTTCTTTTAATCGGTCTGAATTATTAAAATCATAACCAATCGTTATATCTGGTAAATAAGCTTTAACAACAGCCCAAGTAAAAATACCTAAAAAGGGGTTAATTCCAAGTACTAGTCCTATAGGTCCTGTTGCTACTATAGCCCCTACTCCTCCTGCTGCTATACTAAATTCATTTTGTGTACCCATGATAGCAAATCCAAATCTTTCATTATGATCTAGAAAAATGTCCAAATCATTTTGTGGTGGCAAAACACCATCAGCGATCGTATAATCATGAAATTCGTGGAGTGCATTATTGACGGTGGCGCTTCCCCAAAGTCTTCTGGTTTGACTGCCCATATTATCAGTTCCTCTGTTAAAGTTGGTTTCAATATTATTAAATGGACCACTAAATCTTCCAGAATAATGTTCTACTGTTTGAAATAATTCCCAAAATTTCCAAGTATCTCTGGAACCTCTGATCCGAGCTCGATCGTTTGTAAATTTCACCCACATTCTCGCTTTACTACTATATCGCTCATCTGGCATTGACCAGCAACCGTTGTCATCTGTTTCAGTCTCGTCAAAACTAAACCAACGATCACTCATGGTCACTCTTACTCTTCTTACGGGTAAATAAGTATCAAAATCAGTTTCATCCGTACGGTTTGATAGCTCTGTATCATAAACTTGAATACAACCCGCTGGAATCCGTGTATTTGCTGGAATAGGACAGCCACAGTTATTTAGGGTTACTATTGGTGGAGGTAGTGGAGTGCAGTCACATTCCCAGACAAAACCATCAAAGACATTGGGTCCTGATGGTTCAGGTTCAGGAATGTTGCCTGTTGGATCGACGGGTACGAGTACTGCTCGGCAACCTTCATCGCAGATAGGAGGGTCATCAAGGCTGTTTAAAGTAATAAGCGGAATATCTTCTATATAAAGTCCACGATCATGTAATATTTCAGAGAAAATCTCCTTATGATTTCCAGTCTGAAAATAACTTTGTGCAATTACTGCTGGGTTGGATTTATCTAAATGAAGAGGAGTTATTATTTCATGAGGTATTTCGGAAACTGACTTTCCGGTTTCTACTACTCCATAAAATTCAGGATATTCACCTTCAACTGGTTCTTGATAATAATCTCCTTCTTTAGTTACTTCATATTCAAAAGGATAATCCTGTAATATGATGTCCGATGCTTCCAATAGATCAATATGCTCAATAGAAGAAGGAGTAAATTTGACGTAAGTGTGTGTAGTGGGTAATGCTGCCATGTTTGTCCCATGAATCACATTATAGGCTGCTGTCATCTCTGAGACTGAATAAGGATTTTGACGTAATTTTCCAAGTTCAGTTCGTATAGGTTCAAGAGATTCTTCTCTTGCAGTACCTTGCGTGTTGGCATAGTTTACCGTGGGATTTGTAGGTACTACAGAGGTTACGGGAGGATCACTTATTAATATGTTCTCTTTTTGACAGGATTGAAATACGAAAAAGAAGCTTATTATCGCTAGGATAATTAGTTTTGGATACCTGGATACCTGGATA
>JALZUU010000746.1 GCA_023300665.1 Saprospiraceae bacterium
GTCTAGTGGAGATTTGTCAAAATCAGGAGTAAAAGCTTTTATCACTTTTACATATATATTGCTCTAATGTATAAAACATAATACCTTCATTTTTAATAAAAAAAGTTAGAATTTAGACTTTAAATTCCTATCTTAGGTAATTATTTTCTATAAAAATGGTCACATTTTTTAATAATTCTCCTATTGAAGGATATAGAAAGTATACCTACACACAAACTCAAGAAATCCAAAACGATCTACCCAACAAAATTTCTTATCCTTATTATCAACGCATTTATGGACAAGGTAAGAAAGACATGGGCAGAAATAACAAACAAATAAACAATCTAAAATCAATTTACATGTGCCATATTTATCCTCTCACCAAACCCCTTATCTGCACGATTGCAATGATACTTTTAATCGGATGTTCCACGACGCCCTCCAAACCGGAGATAAAAATACCAATAGGAATGAAATTGCCAAAGTATGATGACTATTATTCGGAGGCTATGAGGTTACTAGAACAAACTGATCTCAATACTATTAATCCATTTACGATCAAAAGTGATTTGGAAAAAAACAATTCACTACTCTATGGAAAAGTTAAATCGATCAAAAGGAAAAATTTTGGTGCTTTTAAAAGGGACGGAAAAATTATCAAAGTAGACCCTGACTGCTCAGTCTGCAATAATTTTTTTGATAAATATAATGAGCTAGGAAATAAAATAGAACATATCACCTACGATAACGATGAGGTATTATCTCACCACGGCTATAAATATAAAGGAAATGAAAAACTAGGATTTAACTACCCAAATGAGAAGGATATTATAAGCAAAGAACTTTATGATAAATTCGGAAATGAGGTCGTGTCCTATTTCTATGATGAGCATACCGCCGGAAGAGTTGTTTTCCATCAAATTGATAAGGATAGAAATAAAATAGAAAAAATTGCATTTATTGACAACCAGAAATATTCTGTTAAATGGTCAGATCCTCCAAAAGTTGAATATGCTTATGATAGCAATGGTCGCATTTTAGAAAAAGAAATATTTAAAGAATTTATTGACTATAAAACAAGGACACCCCATATATATTTATACGAAAAAAGGAATTACGAATATAACATAGAGGGAAAGGATGAAAAGTGCTTCATAAATAGATATGACAAAGATGGTAAAATCATACAGATAAGATCATACGATGAAGATAGAGAAATAAAAGAAAATTACAATTTAATAAATAATAAATTTGTCTTTAATGAAAGGTACGTCTTGGAATACGACAAAAAAGGTAACTGGAACAAAATTACTGTTTTTGAAAAAAGTCAATCCGACAATCGTAATTTGTGGAGCCCAACAAATATTGTAGAAAGAGAAATTACTTATTATTAGTCAGAAATAAGCTAATAGGTTTTACTATATTTAAGCATCTTTTTCTTAGGATCAAGAGAGTATCAAAATTCAAGGATTTATAACTATGAGAAAATACATTCTACTCTTTCTTTTATTTTCAATTTTTAGTGAAAAATCTAGTGGCCAAAGTACGGTCTGGAAATATAAGGTTGACCACCTTCCATCGGTAACGCCAGCTAGCGTATGGCAAGCTAGTGATAGTTCTTTATATTTCAATCTCAATTCCCTTGAAAAGGAAGTGGTTGGCCTTAAACCATTACGACCATTTCTACTAAAGCTTAATCAAGATGGAAAATTATTAGAAAGAATATTTTTTAAGCTGAAACAACCTGGAAAAAGCTTAATCCCTTATCAAGACTCACTAATATTGTCTACGGGTTTACTACCAAAAATATATACTAAAGATGGTCAATATGTCAAAGATTATATTAAGCCTAGTGGACAATACAACTCCTATAAATATACTCCTGAGGGAGGGGTGATATTTTCCTTAGGTAGAAATCGTAAGGTTCTTTTTGGAGACATAGAAATAAATTATATCAATTCCAATGACTCCAACAGAACAGAAATAATAAATACAAAACCACTACAACTGAAATTTGAACATCCAGATTCGATCCAACCTTCGGACACATCAAACTGGCAATTGTATACTGCGGCTAAACATTCTATACCCTTGGGTGATAAAAGTTGGATAATCTCTGTACATTATGGACCTAGAATATACACCAAAAGAGGCTATAATAGTCGTCCAAAAAATGGCTCTTTATTATCCCTAAAAAGAGATAGTATTATTTGGGAATATCCTAAAGAGCCAGATGATTTTACTTTTCTTTCTGTGGCAAATAATTCTAGGTCAATTGGGATATTGGCACAAAAGAAAAATGGGGAAACTTATACCCGAAAATTTTCATTAATAGATTTTCAAGGAAATGAGATAAAAAGTTTTCCAATCGATTCGGTCTTAGGTTCAGCTAGGATCGAATTATTTGAAAATTATTTTATTATGACTCTAAAAAATGTTCTATATAAATATACTTTTGATGGCGAATTAGTAAACCAATATGCTATCGAGGGCATAGATGTTATAGAAAATGTGTTGAGAGTTTCTGATAACCATATTGTCGTTATTGGTTATACGAATTATAAAACAACTGATGAGAACGATTATGAAACAACGATTCTTAAAATAAATTTAGTTAATGGAAGATGATCATTGGAAATATAGAAGATCCAGTGACCGGATACTTGTGGGTAAATTTTACAGAACATCCTTTTTATCGGTATTGGTTTGTGATCTTACAGCGGGATTCAAAACCTTGATGATAATACATGGCAAACGCTTTTTTCTATTATCGATACTTTTGTTCGATATGCTAAGGCTAGAACTGCTTATGCTTAATAGATAAAAAAAAACGCATCCAAATTTTGGATAGCGAGCTTTTAAGTCTTTTTAATAAAACACAGTTCCTTAGTGGTGATCAGAAGAAAACGGTGGTTGAATTATTATCTACTTTTTTACTTAAAGCTAATCTTACTAAGTAATTGGTTTAGTTCCTTTGTTTTAACCATCTACTCGATCTTGTAATTCCTGATCCCAGATGTACTCCATATCAAACTCTTTGTCTGAATATAAAGTAAATACTGCCCTATTCCAGTTCTTATGCTCTAATGGGTGATTTTGAGTGATTTCGTAAAGTCTATGGATTGCTTTAGCTGTTTGATAATTTACACTTGTATCAATATCAATCCTATCACCTACTGAATTGGTATAGTAACTCTCAAAACCAACATTTTTCTCAAGTCTCTTAATCTTTAAAGAAGCTGATTTCCATTTACTTACACCAACAATACTTTCTAGGACTTTATTTCCAAGTATTTCAAATATTTCTGTACTCTTCATAATTTTTTTATCAAAAAATTCACTCTTCTATGTTAATTAAGTCTATTTTTAGTGATTGGTGAAAAAGATTATTTCATCTGAGATTTCTTTTCCATTTTTATCTTCTAAATTATACCATATATCGAATTTTAAATCTAGTGATAGAAAAGAGGATTTTAAATTTTCAAGCATTAGTAGCAGTTCTGTTTCTGATTTATAAAAAGTCATTTCTAGAAAATATTCTTTTTCATCTAGTGTATTAAGATGCAGTTCTAACTCATCTCTTTCTAGTTTGATATCATATCCAAATATTCGTGGTCTTCCTTTTAAATCAGGATAGGAGCGTAATAGTGTTTTTACTAGTACTTGAGGTTCTATGTCCAGAACTGTTCCACCTATTCTATATCTCATTACAATTGTTTTAAAAGAAAATTTAATTTAGATTCTATGTTTGGTTTTCCATCAAATCAATACTTGTGAGCAATTTTAAAAAAGGAGGAAGTGGTTCGCTTGAGATGTCAAAGCGGTGCATAATTAGCCCAGTCAATATGCTCTGGTAGTCGTTTTCTATAATTCTCGTATAAGTTATCCAAGGAGCAAACAACGCTTTTACTATTTTTTAGATCCGTAATTTGAATAGTGTTTTTGTCGTATTTCTGAATAGAAGAGTACTCAATAGTTTTTTTGTTTATGTAAGTAGCGACTGTTAATCCTTCATGCCCATGATAATGTGGAAACATTTTTGAAATTTCGCTGTGGTATAGAATATCATAAACTTCTCTATAACCTCTTAAGTCAATAGGATTGGATTTAGATTCGACAAGACTTTTCCATTTCCAAGTGACATATTCAGGCAAACTTCTTTCTAAAAATTCAATACCGTCACTTATTAAAACATCGGGATACTCTACTTTTATTTCGGCTACAGATTTTTTTTTGTTGAGCCATAAGACAGATAGGTCAATAAATTTTTTCAAGTCGTATCCTGTATTAGTCTTAAAGTAGGAAATATCATTGGATCCAAATGTTAGCAAAAATGATTTTCTTATTTTGATCTTCCCTGCAGTGAAAGGAAAAAATAAACCCATGTACCGATTCTCTAATTTTATAGAAAACCCAAATGCTGTTTCATGGATTGATAATTCTCCATTAATTCTCTTATTAATATCTTGTCCTAGATTTTCTATTTCTTCTTTCATGAAAGGATTTTAGATGATCAAATCGAGTGCTTAAAACCGTTTAGTTTTATTATTATTCCTACCCTTACTTACTCAAAGTTAGTACCATCTATCCGTATTTAGGAGAGTTGATTATCGATCAGTAGATAAAGTAACGATATTGACTTTTGTAAGTACTTTACTATGCGTTATACTAAATATATTTTTTTAAAAAACAATTTGTTTTTTAACGTGAAACAATTTGTTTTTAATAGTTTTATTACCTATCTTTGACTCCACACTCAATCACGGAGTTAATCCACCACCCTTTTCTTTTTTGCGACGCACTAACAACAGATAATTCTTAGAAAGTATTTGGTTGTTAAAACTAGATTTCCTAAAAACTATTGGGATAATCTTGGGCTATTTTACATACTATCTCTTCAACTATTTGGCTTGGGAATATTGCTCCTCCGCTGATGGTGGTTATTCATTTGGAGCTTTAGACAAGCTCTTGTTCTTGAGAAAACTAACACAAATGATAATTAATAAACACTTTCGCCCGCATTGCTCTTTTCGCTACTCATGCTTTTTGTACCTATCT
>JALZUU010000747.1 GCA_023300665.1 Saprospiraceae bacterium
GTAGCAAGGCCAGCGTAATCATCAAATTGCGTTTGAATCATCTCGTTATCCGCAGGACATTCGATAATACAAATATCAGTTGGACAAACAAACTCAGGGCCATCATTGGCAATCGTATAAGTCTGGATATGACTTGCGGTACGACCACAAGCATCCGTTGCCGTATACATAAAGCTAATCGTAGAACCGTTACAACCAGGTGTACCAGTTGAAGGCATCTCTGCAACGGTTGTTGTGATATCAACACCACAGTCACCGCTTGCTTGAAAGAAATTCAATTGTGGGATCGCATTGACGGCACAGTCAACGATCTGATCTACTGGTACTTCTGTGATAACCGGACCAACAAGACTATTGCTGACGGTAATCATTTGTTCGCAAGTGGTAGCATTTCCACTATCATCTGTAATCGTGTAAAGACGCGTAATGACTTGATCTGCAGTGGTATTACAGTTGTCACCCGTAGAAATATCTACGGAGGTTATACTTGCAATTCCACAATCTTCGGTGATGATACCACCAGCAGCGAGAAATTCGTCAACGCTGCTAACAGCTTCTAATTGATCATTACAGGTTATGGTAATATTGGTAGGACAACTGATTACTGGAGCGGTAGCATCTCCTGCGATCGTAAGTGGCCCGCCCATAATAGTACAAGGACCAGCAGCAGCTGGGAAGCCATTGTCAGTCACAGTATAGCTATAAGTACCTTGAGGTAAATCCGTAAAAATTCCTGTTGTATTCGTCATACTAACAATTCCGGTAAGTGCGTAAGTAACCGGACCAAAAGAAGTCGTTGTTGCAATGGTAATAGTACCATCTTCTGCACCAGCACAAGTTTCATCTGTTACAACTTCACTAGCCACTGCTACATCACAAACAGCTGCTGGGCTGAAAGCACAAATATTAACAGGACCGTCAGCATCATTTCCATCTTCAAATAATCGGACTAATAATACATCTCCAGGAGTCAATCCAGTTGCAGTAATCGCAGGAAATGTTCCATTGGTATCATCATCACAAGCTATTTCTGTTAAATTTCCACAGACGCCACTGTATAAAGACATTACCCAGTCAGTAGGGCCACCAGCATCACTTACTTCAATATTAACGGCACCACTCATAGGTACGGTTACTGCATACCAAATATCTTGACCATCTTCAAAAACATCACAAGATGGAATCGGTAATTCTCCGGATTCAGTCGAAGAGACGTTCGTCCCCATCGTGAGTACACCACATGCATCTCCTTCTGTTACTGGTAAAGGAGTCGCTGCTGCACAGGCATCATTTACTGGTGGAGGAGCCAAAGCTTCAATACACCAGTCTATGATTGTTCCGTTGGTTCCATCATCCCAAATAATCATATGATAGGTAGTTCCTATCGTCAATCCAGTTATTTCTCCGTCGCTATTATTTAAACAACCCAGAGAAGTAAAAGCACCACAGGTTCCAGACAAAATTTCTAATCCAGGGAAACCAGCTCCTGAGTCAAAAGAAATACCGTTTGCGGTAGCTGTCCAAGTATACCAAGCCGTAGCATCATTTCCAAAATCACAAGTAGGATCTATTCCCGAATCTGAATATTCAGAAATGTCTAACATAGACATATTGGCCGGGCAGGAACCAACTGCACCGATAGGGCCGAAAGCTGTTTCATAATCTATTGCAGTTGCACACGCATCATTGGGAGGTGGTGGTGGAGGATTAAATTCTTCCAAGCACCATGAAAGCGCCGACGTAGACCCATTAAAATCATAGACTTGGATAAGTAGGTTATCACCGATCGCCCAGCCTGAAAGTTCAGAATCTGCAGGAGCAAAGGTATTTGCACAAGAAATTTCAATCCCTGCGTTAGCATCTGCACAACTTGCAAAGACAGCAATTCCAGGAGCACCGTCTCCATCATTAAAAATCAAACCAGTAGAGGTTGCCGTCCAAGTGAACCATAAATCTAAACCTGGATTTGAACAGACCTGAGGAACACCACTATCTGTCGTTCCGTCTATATCAGCTGGCGCAGTAAATGTATCATTTGTACAACCTGTACCAGGTGCAGAAGGCACAATAGGAATCGCTCCAGCACAAAAATCATTCACTGGTGGAGGTGGAGGAGAATAGGCACAAATGTTAACAAAACCAGTTTCATCAGTTAAAAATTCAAATAATCGAATTAATAATATATCTCCAGGCGTTTGTCCTGTTAAAGTAATGGAAGGAAACAAACCGACTCCATCATCATCATCACATTCAACTTCCGTCAAGGCGCCACAGACTCCTGAATAAATCGACATTCCCCAGTCAGTTGGGCCTCCACCAGAAGTTACGTCTACAATGACTTCGCCACCAGCAGGAACAGTGAAAGTAAACCAAATATCTTCTCCTGTTAATCCAATATCAGAACAAGTTGGCTCTGGTAATTCTCCAGAAATAGTAGAAGACACATTGTTGCTTAATGTCGGTCCTGCACAAGCTCCTGAACCTACGATTAATTCTGTCGCATTCGCACAGTCATCATTTACTGGAGCAGAAGGAGGACTACCCACACAAACGGTAAAGTCTGTAGTAGAAGTTGCTAAAGAAGAAAAAGTATAAACTCTAAAGACATAAACATTACCTACCGTAAGTCCTGTTAAGTTAACAGGTGAATCTGGTGAATCTTGACAAGCAAGGCTTGCTCCACCACAACCATCAAATACTTCTGTTACAATATCTGTAACACCACCAGTATTTGTGACGGTTACATCTTGATTGGTATCTGTTGCTGTAAAAGAAAACCAAACATCATCATTAGCCGTTCCATCACAGCCTGGTAAACTTTCGGTGGCTCCTAAAGTTGTTCCAGCCGTTGTTCCAGCACAAAAACCCATCTCGGCATTACCTAAATCAATGGCATTGGCACAATCGTCATTGGATGGAGCCATTGGCGGTGCCTCACAAGCTACATCAATGGTGAAATCTCCTTCATTTCCTCCAGGACCTGTTGCGTTGTTCCAATCAGCAACATAGATGAAATAATCAGTACCTACAAGAGAAGAAAAATTAACTGTTTCTGCATCTCCTCCTCCTCCAGCATCATTACAACTAATACTAGTCAAGTTGTTGCAATTACCACTCTGTAAATTTACTTCCGGATCCCATCCTATTGGTGTAACGGTGACCGTAATATTATCTCCTGTTCCGGGAATTATATACCAAACCCCTTCACTAAGAGAGAAACAACCATCTGGGCGGTCATCAGCAGTTGAGGCAATAGTAGTTCCAGCAATTCCTGTATCACCACAGTTAAGTATTGCTGCAGTTCCACACAAATCATTGGCTGGTTGTGCAAAAGCAGTTCCGCTCCAAAATAGGGTTCCTAGTAGGAGATAGAAAAATTTTAAAAAACGGGTGTTTGTTTTTTTCATGTGTAATAATTTAGATATTTAGTTAGAAAATAATATAAAACATATTTAAGACGTATTATTGTTTATCTTAATAAAATTAATAGGGAATGAGCATATTTGAGCTATAAAAATTGCTCAAATATAGCATTCTAGCTTACTAAGCATTCTTTTTGAAGTCTATGACTTCTAATCAGTTTTTGAGATGAAAGTGGAAAAAATCGATATTAGGAGATGTGCTAAAAAATTACTTTAGGAACTTGTAGAATTGTATGTTAGGATATCTGAATTGAAGGGTTGGGTAGGACGTATATTGTAATTTCATTGGATTAAGTTGGTATTAAATTAAAAAGTGTGGTACTATGAGCACCTCCCAAATGTAATACAAATAATAGGTTTGACAAAATTTATTGCCTAGTTATTTTTTATTTAAACAGCTTCAAACCACATCTTCAGCATGAGGATAGGTCAATTAGATAGAATTTAAGAGCCCCGCATCATTTATAATGATTTAACTACTAGACATTTATCCTAAAGGAACTTTTATATTTACGGTTAGATTGGTGGATACAGGGCAAAGAACGGTAGATATTGCATTTAAAATAAGACTTTAGAAATAACTATCAGCAAACATGCTGGTGAGTTTCATTCTGCTTTTGTAAGTCAAGTTTACCTGCTGTGTAACTACAACCTACCCCTTTTCGTCCTCACAAAAAAGTTTCCTCGCTCGTTTATACGTCTTCGTATAGAAACGAAATCTTAGACAAAATTCCCAACTGAAAGTAAATCAATATGCTATACTTTTTCTATCCACAGCAACAGCCTTACCTACCGAATAGGTATCTGTATCTATTTTCTGTAGAATTATTTCATAAAATAATGAATTGTTTACCCCTGATTTCTCAGAGGCTTCTTTGGCTTTTCGTATCAGGGCTTGGTTGAAGTCCCCTTCATTAAACCTATCTAGGCTTACTAAATATATTCAACTTTATTTAGAAGATTCAGCTTCGAATAACTTATCATAATCTTTCTGTGTCATCTTCCCTTTAAAATTCCTAATCTCTTCAACTTTAACCATAGCGATTATATGCTCAATTAAATAATCATTTTTATAACATTTAGTTATCATGTTATCCCATAAACCTATTTCATTTTCTGTAGTACAATTAAGATTGTATAGCAATTGTCCATTGTTTTTTTTATCTACTTTGTAAATCTCTATGGTCCAAGCTGAATTCTTATGATAAGGACAAGAAAAAATGGAGGTTTCAGAATTATTAATTGATTTAATTAAACTGTTATAACTCGTGGAATCTGTAATTTCTTTCCTTAAATTATAGGTTCTATCAAATTCTTTTGCCGTTCCATCAAACTTTAAAATTAACTTAACTGTTTCACCATATTCTGATGTACAGCCAATAAACAACAAAGCTATGGCAATAATGGAATTCAACAACAATCTCATATTTTTATAAATTAAAAATTACTAAATGGAATTCTGTTATTTATTGGGTCACAAAACCATCTATTGAAGTGTAAAGGAATTTTGAATAACCATAATAACCTCGCTCGTTTATACGTCTTCGTATAGAAACGAAAACTTAGACAAACTTCCCAACTGAAAGGAAATCAATATGCTATGCTTTTTCTATCCACAGCAAGAGCCTTACCTACCGAATAGGTATCTGTATTCATTTTCTGTAGAATTATTTCATAAAAATCATGAATTGTTTACCCTATATTTACCCCAAACCAAAAAACGCCTCATAAATCATTGATTTACAAGGCGTTAATTGTTAGAATTGTGACCCCGGCAGGGTTCGAACCTGCAACCGTCGGTGCCGAAAACCGAAATTCTATCCAGTTGAACTACGGAGCCATTTCTGCCGCAAAATTAATCATTCACATTCACTAAACCAAAAAAATATTTTTAAAGTTCCTTTTCTAATTAAAAAAATCCTCAGGAGGTTGATCCTGAGGATTTAAGATATTTAAATTCGTTTAAATTACAAATAATAACCTTGCGTCAATAAACTTAGTTTGCTAAGCTTACCCAGCTAAGACACCACAAGTAAACCAATAACGCCTCAGAAGTCATGGACTTCCAAGGCGTTATGTTGTTCAAGAAATACTCCTAAAGGCAAAATCGTTTAAACATAATATTTTTACGC
>JALZUU010000748.1 GCA_023300665.1 Saprospiraceae bacterium
TTGTTGAATTGTTGAATTGTTGAATTGTTGAATAATATTAAAAAAGATGAATAGGAGAAATTTCTTACGAAATACGGGGTTGGCGTCTACGTCACTTTTTGTGCCACAATTTTTGAGTGGTTATAATCGAAATGGGTTTGCTCGAAATGGAAAAAATTTGGTCATCATTCAATGGTCTGGTGGGAATGATGGGTTGAATACTTTGGTTCCTTTTCAGAATGATTTGTATTATAAGCAGCGTCCAAAATTGGCTATTCAAAAAAATAAAGTACTTAGATTGACGGATGAGTTGGGATTTAATCCTGCACTCGGTGGATTAAAAAATTTATACGAAGAAGGGTTGTTGACCGTCATCAATAATGTGGGATATCCAAATCCTGTTCGTTCTCATTTTCGCTCTATGGACATCTGGCATACTGGGAGTAGCAGTGATCAATATTGGCAGACCGGTTGGTTGGGGCGCTACCTCGATCAGGCTTCTTCGGACTATCTTCCGCACACCGCTCTTGAGGTAGATGAAGCTTTGGTACTCGCCTTAAAAGGTGAAAACAGAAGTGGATTTGCAGTTGCTAATCCTGATAAATTAAAAAAAGCAGCCAACAATAATTTTTTAAAAAAAATAGCACATCACCACGGTCATGATCATGAAGAGAATGTCGCTTACTTATATAAAACCTTAATCGACACCCAATCTTCAGCGAATTATTTATATGAAAAAAATAAAGATTCAAAAAGAAAAGGAAGTTATCCATCTACTTCAATTGGTAAAGATTTAGCCACGGTGGCGAACCTGATCACAAAAGACAGCAACACCAAAATTTACTATATCAATATGGGAGGTTTTGATACGCATGCTTCTCAAAAAAATAAGCAATCTCGACTCTTAAAAGAATATAATGACGCGATTAAAATATTCGTCAAAGATTTACAAGAAAACAATAAAATCGACGATACTTTGATCATGACTTTTAGTGAATTTGGCCGTCGTGTCAAAGAAAATGCAAGTCAGGGTACGGATCATGGTACGGCCAATAATGTCTATTTTATCGGAGGAAAATTAAAAAAACCTGGCATTCTTAATGAAGCCCCAAATCTTTCTTCCCTAGACCAAGGTGATCTTATTTACTCGGTTGATTTTAGAAGAATCTATGCTTCGGTATTAAAGAATTGGTTGGAGGTTGATCCGGGAGATGTATTGCTGAGTCAGTTTAAGCCGTTGGGGATTGTGTAACGTGCATTCATTTGATAAAAGAAAGGTTTATAGTAATGAATATTGAGACCACTCCTAAAAGTGTTTTCTCGCAGAGAACGCAAATTACGCAGAGATCATTTAACGTGTATATCTTTAAACGTAAACACTTTATAAATATTTAATTTATTGCAACTGTTTGAAAATTTAAAAATCTTTACTTTTAGGAGTAAACTCAATATTGGATATTCATTTTCTACTTCTCACCTATTCACCCGCTTACCGTTGGGGATTGTTTGAGTTGATGAAGGTTTATTATCAAAATCATGTAAGCCTAGCCGCTAGTTTACAGCTCTAGTTGTAGAAACGAAAAGCCAAGCCCTTTGTAAGAAGTCCACTTTTGCACGTTATGCTGCTTCTACACGACAGACGTGTAAGCGAGCTCATTTATTCTTTGTAATTTCTAAAATTACTGGTTAAAGCTTTTTTCCTTAGGACAACAAACTGCCCTTGCTTTTTTTTTGCCCTTGAATTTGAATTTGCTTTTGAATCCTTCCTATTCATCCTCCCCATAAATAAAAACCTTCTGCTCTCCCGGCTTCGCATATCCTCGATACATCCCAGCCGTGTTAAAAGGCATCGCTACATTTCCGTATTTATCGACTCCAATAATTCCACCTGTACCTCCTTTATCTTTTAAGGTTTTAAGGATTACCGTATTGGCAGCATCTTGAAAATTCTCTTGTCCATAAGCCATCCGTGCGTGGATATCGTAGGCAACAACATAGCGCATAAAATACTCTCCATGTCCAGTAGCAGAAATGGCGCAAGTCGCGTTGTCGGCATAAGTACCGGCTCCGATGATTGGAGAATCTCCGATTCGGTTATAGCGTTTGTTGGTCATCCCTCCGGTGGAAGTTCCGGCGGCTAAGTTTCCGTTTCGATCTAAGGCGGCGCAGCCTACTGTTCCATATTTAAAATCTTCTCCTTGATCAAATTTAAATCCGGTTTTTGCTTCTTTATCTTTTGCTCTTTGTAAAGATTCCCAACGGGATTTTGTATGAAAATACGAAGGATCTACTTTTTCAATTCCAACTTCATCCGCGAAAGTTTCTGCACCTTTTCCGGTTAGTAAAACATGGTCGGATTTTTCTAAAACAGCTCTGGCTAATAGAATTGGATTTTTGATATTAGAAACTCCTCCAATGGCTCCAGCATTTTGTGTTTTCCCATCCATAAAAGAAGCATCTAATTCATTTTTTCCTTCGTGGTTAAATACCGCGCCTTTGGCCGCATTGAAGTATTCAGAGTTCTCTAAGACCATGATGGTTTTCTCTACGGCATCCATACTAGTGCCTCCCTCGTCTAGGATTTTTTTTCCTACTTCGAGGGCTTCATTGAGTTTGGCTCGAATGGCTTTTTCTTTTTCTGGAGTGATATTCTTTTTGAGGATCGTTCCTGCGCCTCCGTGAATAGCAATAGCATATGGTGCGGTAGGTTGGGCGATTGATTTCTCAGTCATAACTTCTTTTTTTTCTCCATTAGGATTTCCACAAGCTAATATTAGAACAAGGGTAAACAGGGAAAGAATTTGGTAAATTTTCATAATTGTTTTTAAATTGGAAAAGGTTATTGACAACTCAAAATTTTTCGCTCTAATTGAGGACCTAATTTTACGATACTGATAAAGGTAAAAAAGAATTCCAAATAAAAGCTTATTTTTGAAGTCCTATCCATATCTAAGACCAATTCTAATAAAAACTAAAAAATTATAGTATGAAAATACTCATTATCGGTGGCGGTAATATGGGGATGACCTATGCGCGAAGTTTTCTACGTGCTCATATTACTCAGAAGGAAGATTTAATGATTTTGGAACGTTCAGAAGAAAAAGCAGCGATCCTTGCTCAAAAGGATATTGGAACTATTTATGGAAGTCCAGATACTTGTTTAAAAAATGCAGACATTATTATTTTTGCGGTAAAGCCACAGGATGCTTTGGCCCTGTTTGCGACCTTGCGACCATTGGTGGATCCTCAACAAGTATTTATGAGCATCATGGCGGGTGTAAAAATCGAAACGATTCAAGAAGCGCTAGGTATTAAAAAAGTCATCCGAGCCATGCCTAATTTACCTGCTCAAATCGGAATGGGAATGACTGCATTTACTTCTACCGATGAGGTGACTAGAATTGAATTGGTGATGGTGCAAAACTTGATCAATACCACTGGAAAAAGCTTGTATGTCAACAAAGAATCTGCGATCGACGCAGCCACGGCCATTTCAGGAAGTGGTCCGGCTTATGTTTATTATTTTATGAATGCGATGATTTTGGCAGCGAAAAAAATGGGCTTTTCAGAATCCGAATCAGAGCTACTCGTGCGCACAACTTTCCGAGGTGCGGCTGATTTATATAATAAAAATAATTTTAGCTGTGAAGAATGGATTGCGATGGTTTCTTCTAAAGGCGGAACTACGGAGGCGGCCGTTGCTTCTTTTAAAAAGAACTTGGTTCACGAGGATATTATTGAAGGTGCAGAAGCGGCCTTGGCAAGAGCAGTGAAGTTGGGGGAAAAGTAGTTTTTTAGTTCCTTCAGTAGGTTAATTTTTATCTAACTACTTCTACCCTACGTTTCCCTCGATCTTCTGAAAGTAGAATACCGTCTACCTCAACATAACCTTTCCAAGGCATTTTAAATTTTGGTTTTGTTTCCTCTTTTTTGCTAAAGAAATCCCACTGACTAACCAGTCTGGTATTTTTGTCTACATAAACATGGTACTTATTGTCGGGTGTCGTTCCGACCTTTAAAAAAGTCAGTTCCAGTTTATCGGCAGATGCTCCGTCTTCGGTCGTAGCATCGCCTAAATGTTTTAGTTTAACTCCGCTATCTTTTAGTTTAAAAGGCATGGCCAACCAATAGCTGTCGTTGATCCAAATATTCATGGCTTTTTCAAGATTCATGGCTAAAGTATCTGCATTAAGAATTTCATTTGAATCATAAAAAGCAGTTCCTTTACCAGTGAAAACATTTAAATTGAGCACGGCATTTTCTTTTGGAATAGTAATCGTCACCGCTCCTGATTTTTTACTCCAAACTAAATCTCTAAGTCCAAAAAAATTCCAAGCCAACGTATCTACCGCATCCCAGGCGGCACGTCCACCCATCGCAAGCATTACCTCGTCGGCAATCTTTATGGCTTCGGGATCTGAGGCTTCTATCAAAAATCCTGAAGCAGCTGGGTTTACTTCTTTTGGAGTGTGATTATTCTTATCCGTGGATTGGCAACCAAACCATAAAACAACGGAAAATAGGAGCAGTGATTTGTACATTCTAATTGATTTTAAGATCAAAGATACCCGAAAATAAAATAGATTCCTGATTAAGCAATTTCTTTCAATACCTGCACAACATCCCCTTTCCTTATTACTCCTAATTTCCTAGGGATCAGATAAATACCAAAACTTACTTCATTATCTACTTTCCTTAATTTTGACAAAGTCCGGAGTGGTTCTTGTTTTTGGTGACGCTCAGTGGTTTCAGGATGAATGGTGATTAAACTACAACGATTGGTCTTCATAGCTACCTCGAAAATACAATCGCCGATTTGAATTAATTTCCATTGATCCTCTACATATGGTGCACTGCCTTCTATCAAAAAATTTGGTCGAAATCTGCCAGCAATAACGGGTTGATCAAGATGGGAATTTAAATTGACTAAAGAGGATTTTGAAATTAAATGCAGCGGTGCTATATCAGCAAATCGGATTATTTCTTGATTTGATGGAGCATATTTTTCTTTCATTCTCCGTAAGGAAGTTGGGTCGATTTTTACCAATCTTGCGGGTTGTTTTATGGTGGTAGAAATCCAATCATTTATGGGATGATTAAAAGGAATGGCTTCAGTAAAATGATCAAAGATTCCAACCGTAATGGACTGGTCTTTTGGACTTTTATTGAGTAGGAATTGGATGGATGAATTTTCATTGGAAGATAACTCTAAGAACCCGTTTGCTATTTTAGTTTGAATGGATAATAAAAGTGGATTTTCTCTGGCTGTGATAATTTTATTATCTCCGTTTATGATGGCAAAATTTCGATCATAGGGAATTCCCATATTTTCAATAACCGAACTTTCTAACGAAAAACCTTTGGAAGATTTTATTGGAAAAACGGAAATGTTGGTTAATTTCATTTTATAAAATTATATTACTTTTGTATAAAAAATTAGTTGATATTGTTTTTTTATGGCTATCTCTCTGCTAGGTTTCACTCCCCTCCAACATTATCTCATCATACAACCGCTTTACTTGTAAATCTCCAAATCCATAAATACTTTCTCTTTTACAAAACGCTTGAAAAACCAAACCAAACTTATCGGTTTTTAGCTCTTTTATAATTTCCTTTAAAGCAGTCTTAGGTCTACTCTGTTTTGAGAGTCGATCCAAATGAGCATAGATAGCAGGTTTTAAAAAAGGAAATTTTGCTTTAACCTCATCCGCTAAAATCAATAATTCGAGTAGATCATTTTCTTGGTAAGCATTCCAAAATTGTTTTAAGGTTTTTTGATCTATTTCGGTTAATTGAATTTTATTGTCAAATGCTTGAATTAATTCTCCTTCATTCATTCCTCCGAAGGCGTATTCAGAATGCTTCATCGGTCGAACTAAATTTATCGTGTAGTTTTGATCTTTCTTAATAAAATCTAAAATAAACCAGAAATTAACCTGACAAAAAAGGTCGTCTTCAAACCAAAGATTAATTGTTGAATTTGCTGGAATCTCTTGGATGGTACGTGTTTCCAAAGCATACTTAAAATAATCTGCTTCCGTAAATCCAGGATAGTTTTCCGCAATAAATTTTGCTCGAACAGCAAACAAATTCTCCACCGTTTCCCCTTCTACTGGACCATCTACCAAACACAATCGCGCCACTATTTTCTCCCCCAAAATAGCAGATGGAAATTGCTCTTTTAAGGCATCTCCGTTTAGAATATTAAATATTTTAGACATAAATTTTCTCTCTTTTTAAAAGCTTTTGATAATCGGCTTCACACGACGATGATAATAAACTACAAAATGATTGAAAAATTTTAAAAAGGATGTTATTGTTATCGTAAAATTATTTTGAATCTTTAATTCTTCCTCCAAACCTCTACTGGTTGTTGCCAAAGTATTTTTGCTAAGTTTTTACAAGGTATTTCTTCCATCTGATCGTTATAAATTCGCTTTCCCAACTCAATTAGATAACATTGTTCACCATCTGAAACCAACAAGGTATCATTATTCCAATAGACTATCTTAGGATCACAAACAAAATTTTGTGCCCCATTATAAATACATTTTTCATGAATCACATCAAAATATTCAATCGAATACTGATTGTCTATTCGAACTTTAGTGATCGCATCAATTAATTCAGGAATTCCATGAAATAAAAAAGGTGAAAAGAGAGTCATCATTACCATAATTAAGCAAGACCTTGGAAATTTTCCACTAGATCCATTCTCTAAAACATTTTCATTTTCATCACTCATACCATCATTTTTAGAAGAATTTGACGAATAGCCTGATTATCAGCAATTTTCCAATATTTATTGTAAATTTATACAGAACTAACAAACTCCCTATTGAAGCTGTTTAAAGTTACCGATTAATGCGATTTTAGTCTAAATAGTTATAGAAGTTCTTTAGTATCAATTTTATCGTTTTCTCCTCAGACGAATCATATTTCAATTAAAACCGATTTTATGAAATATTTTTTAACCTTATTTATCGTTTTTAGCGCTTTCTTTCTCATAGCTCAATCAGGAACAACACTCGACGAATACCGCTATCTGTCAAAAGGATACGCCTATCAAATAGAAATGGGACTCGATCCTACTAAAAAAGGCTATGAAATTCGAGAAAATTATACCGCTAAAAACGGGACTTTGATCTTAGGATTATACCGAACCAATAGCAAAATACCACAAGGGCTTCTATTTGTAACTACAGATTCAAACGGTCAATCTTATTACCGAGCCTTACCAAATCCAACCTCAGCTGATAATGTACGCGCGCTTTACCGACAAGATCAGGTTTTGCATCTTCCTAAAGCAATCCATGATAAAATGACAGAAGCCAAAGACCATTATTTATTTTCCATCCCTCAAGGCCAAGGTAGAGATCTAGCGCAAGCCAAGACACCAACCGTTTCTACTCAGGGAAATCCTACGATAAATTCAAAACCTGAAAGGCCAACTGCTTATGAAGGGCAAAATGATCAACTAACCGCAAAAGGTGTTTCTCCCGTTATTCAGGCAGAAAAACGGCCTACGCCAAGTCCAGTTTATAGCCCAGCTACTACTAAATCCAATTTAGGAGGGACTACCATCACTGGCCAACTCAATGAGGAGTTAATTGCAAGAACGATCCTTGTCCAACCAGACGCTCAAAACACCACCAAAGCCAAAGGTCGGGTGATGGTCAAATTTTGTACAAATGCAGAAGGCGTCGTTACCTTTGCAAAATTTACCCAGCGAGGCTCAACGACGCTAAATTCTCAATTAAAAAAGCTGGCTATAGCTGCCGTTCGACAGATGCGCTTAGCGCCTGTAGGCACAAATGAGGACTGCGGAGTGGTCGGTTTTGACTTCTAACTTCAAATTTGGACAACCTTCTTAGGAGATAAATTGTATTCTTTGTGTAACCAATTAAACGGAGCGATAATGTATTGTATAATTTAAGGTAAATTAAACGCAAATACTGCCCTAAATAACGCGCAAATTTCTTATTTTGCCGTTCGAGTTTAAATTTAACGCTCAAACACAATTTATTCAATTACTTAATAAGATGAACAAAGATTTAAAGACCATTTTTGGCACACAACACGGATTGGATGACAAAACCGTCAATTTCCTTACCAACGCACTCGAAAAAAGTAATCTTCCTGGATTTGACTACCTTGAATTCAAACAAGCACTAGCGGCACTTGGTAAAATGGATATGGATGAACCAACGGCTTTTAAATCCGCTTTCGCTGCCGCCACTACGATGGGACTTACCAAGGAAAAACTCATCAAAACAGCCAACCACTATAAAGTAGTCCTCAATAAAGAAAATCAACAGTTTGGCGTCGCCCTTCAAAATCAGACCAAGACCCGTGTAAACGGAAAATTGCAAGAAGTTGAACATTTAAAGGAACAAATCGTAAAACATCAACAGAAGATCGGTCAATTGGAGGAACAGATTAAAAAATTCCAAGCAACCATCGATAATGCCGACAATGATGTAAAAGAAGCGAAAGAAAGAATTGAAGGAACAAAGGAGAATTTCCTCCTAACTTATCAAAGTATCATGAACGAAATTGATAAGGATATTGAAAACATTGACTTGTTTTTATAATAGTTTTAAAAATATTAGGTCCATTAACGACCTCCTCATAGAATCACTTAACCTACCAGAATATTAGATCTGGTAAATTAATAATATAAAATGGCAGATTTTAATTCAATTGATCCTGAAAACTATAAAAAGAAAGGATTTTTCTCCCGTCCTGAAGGAGTAACTGGGGCTATTTTCTTAGGAGCAGCCGTCCTAGGTATAGGCTTTATTGTCACTGCTTTTGGAGGAGTAATATTGGCAGCAATGAAGACCCTCATCGGGATGATTGTAACTTTTAGTGTATTAGCACTTATCGTGTTTACAGTCCTAAATCCTAAGACCCGAAACTTGATGTGGTACATGTACAAAAGTGTCATGCGGAAAATTACAGGCTTGTTTGTTCAACTTGATCCAATTGGTATCTTAAAGTCTTATGTAGATGATTTGGAAGATAACCTAAAAAAGATGTCTAAACAGATTGGTGCGCTTCGTGGTCAGATGCGTAAGCTTTCTACCATCATGCAGGATAATACCAAAGAGATGGAGAATAATATGAAGCTGGCGAGTATGGCTAAGAAAAAAGGCAATCAACAACAACTGATGCTTGCTACTCGTAAAGCTGCTCGATTAAAAGAGTCTAATGCGAAGTATAATGCGCTTCACAAGAAGATCAATATCATGCACAAAATCTTAACCAAGATGTATGGTAATTCTGAAATCTTATTGGAAGATACCAGAGATCAGGTGAAGATGAAAGAACAAGAACGTAAAGCCATCCGTGCTTCTCACTCAGCGATGAAATCAGCAATGAGTGTTATCAGTGGTGATCCAGATAAGCGAGCTATGTTTGATCAAGCGATGGAAGCAACAGCAGATGATGTAGCCAATAAAGTAGGTGAAATGGAACGAATGATGGAGATGTCTGCTAACTTTATGGACTCAGTTGATCTACAAAATGGGGTCTTCGAAGAAGAAGGTCTTAAGATGTTAGAAAAATTTGAAAAACAAAGTACCTTGTTATTAATGGGTGATATGAAAGGAACCGAATTCGATTTATCTTCTGAAGAAGGTACCCTCGATTTGAATACTCCAGTTCAACGTCCAGAAAAACAAGCACGTAATACCGACGAAGGTAATTATGATAATTTGTTTGAATAGAAATTAAGAAGGTACTAGCATACTACTGGACATTTGCGGGTTTGGTGCTACTCTCCGGCGGTACTGCCGGAGCCGGGAGGCAGAAAATGGAAGAAATGTCCAGTAGTATGAGGTACTAGTTTAGAATGGTCTATTGGCTGTTCTTTA
>JALZUU010000749.1 GCA_023300665.1 Saprospiraceae bacterium
TAGTCTCTTCCGATGGTTGGATTTTAAATCAAGCCAGCCAGTGGGTTAATTTGGGGGCCGTTTTAGTGAATGATTATATTAAGGAGGCGAATGTTTTGGTGTTTTAAAAAAAAAGCACTGTTTGAACTTATTAATTCAAACAGCACTTTTTATTTTGAACCCTTGTCTAGTTCTAATATTTTAATTCAGCTTTCCACTCGCGTTGAAACAGAGCAAAGCAAAAAATCTAATCAGTACTCTACAGGTCATCCGGTGAAATCATCCGTTTAAAATGCCCATTCATACTCGCTTTTTTGCGTAGTCGTTCTGTCTCTTTAACTATCGGGATGAGTTCTTCTAAGTGGGTAAGCATAAAACTTTGTCGTTCCAATTCGGTGGGAATACATAAAAAATCATACTCTTGAGCTATTGAAAAACCGACATGATGGGCCAGTTCATAAGCCAAAAAGTCTTCTGGTAAAAAATCGGCTACAGTTTTATTGATAGATAGTAAATCAAAGAGTTCTTCGGCAGCCATCAAAATCCGGTGAGCAGTATGTGAGTTACCTTTAGTATCTTTAACTATTCGTTCAATATCGGCACCACTATATAGTTTATTAGGGACTTCTCGATAAAAAGTATGAATTTTAAAAATTCCGATCCCTTCTGTCTCTATATCCATTTTTCCGTCAGGATGTATATTTTTGATGTTTTTTAATCGAATCTCTGTCCCAAAGTCCATCAACTTATCCTCAATATATGCCGGTATTCCAAAAGTGATTTTATTGTCTTCGCATTCACGTATTAATTGTCGATACCGTGGTTCGAAAATATGTAAATTGAGCGGTTCTCCTGGAAAAACTACCAGACTCAATGGAAATAAAGGGATAAAATCTGTCATATAGGCCCAAATATACAAAACAGTGAACAAATTACACGCCCAGTGGATCGATCTCTTATGGTCTTGTACAATATTATTTTTAGAAGTTCTAATCCGATTAATCGTTAAACATCAACGGATAATAGTTGAGCGTATTCAAATTATAAACAATTGTCAACTATGCGATTCTTCTTTAGTATATTTACCAAAGTTCACTAATGATAAGTTGTTTCCTTTAGACAAACGATTAAACAGCTTCAATAGCTCAAATCACACCAATATGAAAAAATACAATCATTTCCTACGCATTTTCTTGTTGACAATTTTCGTCCTTACTGGGTTTTTTAGTTGTAAAAATAATTCACAACCGGTTATTGCTGAAAAAATGCCTCCTTCCTTAGCCTCCTATATTTACGCCTATACCTCTGGAACTATTTCTAAGGTGGATGCGATTAAGATTCGTTTTGTTCAACCCATGGTCGATAAGGAAAAGATTGGACAAAATGTTCCGAGTGGATTGCTAAAATTTTCACCTAATATTAAAGGGACTACCAATTGGGAAAATGAACAAACCTTAATCTTTACACCAGAAGAACAGATGAACTCTAATACCCAATATCTGGCCGAACTAGACATCCGTCAGTTGGTCAAAAACTTGGATTCCTCAATAAATAATTTTCAATTTAATTTTAAAACAAAAGAAAATTACCTCGATTTACGCGTGGAAGGTTTGTCCGCTATTTCAAATGCCAATCCAGCAGTTCAACAGCTTAATGGAGTGTTAATCACCGGAGATATTATTGATGGAAATAAAATAGGTCAAGTATTAACGGCTTTTCAAAAAGGAGAAAAATTACCCATCGAATTTAATTCAGAAGGCTTTGCTACAGAACATAATTTTACCGTTAAAAATATTCAAAGAACCGATCAGGCCTCTGAAGTAGTCCTCTCTCTAAATGGAAAGGAACTTAAAATTAATCAAGAAGATACTCGTAAGATTGCGGTGCCAAGTATCAATGAATTTTTAGTTAATAATGTACAGGTAACCAACTTGCCAGAACAACAAATTACTATATTTTTTTCTGACCCGATTTTAAAAGATCAAGATTTTTCAGGTCGTTTTCAAGTCAATGGAATCAATACAAAATTCAAAACGCTCGTCGATGGTAATAAGGTAAAACTCTTTCCTTCTAGTCAAATATCTGGTAATCAAACGCTAGTCATAAACGCTGGTATCTTGAATTCTATCAATGGGAAATTAGAGGAGAAAATTAATTGGGAAGTTTCTTTTATGCAAGAGAATCCGCAAGTGAAAATGGTAGGAAGTGGTAATGTACTGCCAGATTCCAAAGGATTGATTTTTCCGTTTGATGCCGTGGGATTAACGGCGGTAGATATTGAGATTTTTAAAATTTACAACAATAATATATTGCAATTTTTTCAGCATAATGATTTAAGTGGTAATTATAGAATGGAAATGGTTGGAGATATAATTCATCAAAAAAAGTTTGATCTTTCTGATCTAAATCCTGCTGCGAAACCAAATGCCATGACTCGATATGCGGTTGATTTAAAACCATTGATTGATCAGGATCCTGCCGCTATTTATCAGGTTAGAATTGGATTTAAACAGTCATATGCGATTTATAATTGTGGAGAGAATGATAGTGAGAATAATAACAACAATAGTCTCACTGTGTTAGAAAGCCAAGATCCAGATGCTCCAATCAGATCTTTTTGGAATAGAAACGTTAGACATTATGACGGATACACATGGAGACATCGTGAAGATCCTTGTTATTCTGCCTATTATCAATCAAGCAATTTTGTTCGACGAAATATTCTTTCTTCCAATCTTGGGATGATTGCCAAAAGAGGGAACGATGGTTCTGTGCAAGTTATTCTTAACGATCTACGTACAACGAATTCAATTCCAAAGGTTGAAGTAATCCTATATGATTATGCCCAACAGAAGATTGAAACCAAGTTGACGGATGGGAATGGAATGGCTAATTTTAATACCAAAAAAGAACCTTTTGTGGCAGTAGCAAACTTTAAAGGCCAGCGAGGATATTTAAAAATTGATGATGGTGCGAACTTGTCACTTAGTCGATTTGATGTGGCTGGTGTTGCTCCGCAAAAAGGAATGAAAGGTTATATTTATGGAGAGCGTGGTGTTTGGCGACCCGGTGATTCTCTTTATTTAAATTTTGTTTTAGAAGATAAATCTGGACGACTTCCTGAAGATCACCCTGTGCGTTTTACCCTCAAAGATCCAAGAGGACAAACTCAGCAATCTTTTGTTTCAAGCACCAATGTCAATGGGGTATATCCTTTACATGTTGCCACAAGCACCGATGCACCAACTGGAAACTGGGTGGCAACTGTAGCATTAGGAGGCGCTACCTTTAGGAAGTCGCTTAAAATTGAAACAGTTAAGCCAAATCGTTTAAAAATAAAATTAGATTTTGGAAAAGAAACGCTAGGACCAACAGACGAAAATTTGGCGGCGAATCTAAAGGTTAACTGGCTGCATGGTGCTCCTGGTAAAAACCTAAAAGCAAAAATTGAATCACAAATGAAATCTGTTAAAACCAGTTTTCCGAGTTATACTAGTTTTGTTTTTGATGATCCTGCAAGAAAATTTAATGCGGAACCACAAGTGATTTTTGATGGATCCGTCAATGGTCAAGGTGTTGCTGCGGTAACTACAAAACTCAACCGTAATGCAGACGCTCCAGGTAAATTAAAAATTTCATTTAAAAGTCGTGCTTTTGAACAAGGTGGTGATTTTAGTACCGATAATTTTACCATGGAATATAGTCCTTATACCCGCTATGCTGGAATTGAAATTCCACGAAATGAATATAATTCAAAACGATTGGATTATGGAAAAGATCAATCAATTGACTTAGTATTGGTGGATTCGGATGGGAATCCGGTGCCGAAGGCAAACCTTGATGTTGGTCTCTATCGGGTAGAATGGCGCTGGTGGTGGGATCGTGATGGTTATAGAGAAAATGCACAGTATAATGTTGCCAATCACAATGGTTCTTTGATTAGAAATACGGTGGTCACTGATAATAATGGGATTGCTAAATTTAAATTTAAGTTAGACGAGTGGGGACGTTATCTAGTCCGTGCCTGTGATCGTGAATCAGGACATTGTACAGGAGATTTTTTCTATGCAGGCTATCCTTGGTATGACGAGGAGGATAGTGGAATGCGAGAAGCGGCGGCCATGCTAAGTTTTTCTTCTGGTAAAAAAATATATCAATTAGGGGAAGATATTGAAATAAAAATTCCAGCGAGTGAAGATAGCCGTTGTTTGATTTCTATTGAAAATGGAACAAAGATTTTACAGACGATTTGGAAAAATGCTAAAGCTGGAGACAATATTTTTAAAATTCCAACGACGGTCGATATGACCCCAAATATTTTTGTCAATGTCACTTTATTACAAGCACATGGTCAAAACAAAAATGATTTAGGCATTCGAATGTATGGCGTGATTCCAGTAACTGTCGAAAATCCTGCGACCAAATTAGCTCCTAAAATTGAGATGCCAGATGTCCTAGAACCTAAAGGAAAGTTTGCAGTGAAAGTCAGTGAATCGAATGGCAAACCAATGACGTATACCGTTGCAGTAGTAGATGAAGGTTTACTCGATCTAACTCGATTTAAAACCCCAAATCCTTGGGATCGATTTTACGCACGAGAAGCCCTTGGCGTGAATACTTGGGATATGTATGACCATGTGTTGGGGGCTTATGGTGGTGACCTGAAGAATATTTTAAGTATCGGTGGAGATGGTGAAGTAGTCGATCCAAATGCTGCAAAAAAAGCAAATCGTTTTAAACCGGTGGTTCAACATCTTGGACCATTTTATTTGGCGGCGGGCGAATCTGCAACCCACGAAATGAGGATGCCCAACTATGTCGGATCCGTTCGTACGATGGTGGTCGCCTCTGGTGATCTTGCTTATGGAAAAACGGAAAAAACAACGGCAGTTAAAAAGCCTTTGATGATTTTAGCGACTTTACCAAGGGTACTTGGTCCTACAGAATCACTCAATTTACCGGTCAATGTTTTTGCCATGGAAAATAATATTCGTGATGTTCAAATTTCTGTAAAAGAATTATCTGGTTTAGGAAAATTTTCTGGTGGAACTACTCAGCAATTAACCTTTAATGAAATCGGAGATCAGATGGCCAATTTTAGTTTAGATGTGGCGAACCGAACGGGGCCTGCTAAATTCTTAGTGACCGCTACGAGTGGTGGAGAAAGCGCAACGCAAGAAATTGAAATTGAGATTAGAAATCCTAATCCTCCAGTGACCAATGTCTATGATGGTTCTATCGCGGCTGGAAAAAATTGGGAGCAATCTTTTGACCTTGCTGGAATGCCGGGAACCAATGAAACGATTTTAGAAGTCTCTGGTATTCCACCATTAAATTTAGGAAAACGTTTAAGGTATTTAATTCG
>JALZUU010000750.1 GCA_023300665.1 Saprospiraceae bacterium
GATTTAACAAATGGTCAAATGGCGACGACGATTAACGGCCAAGATGTAACCGTAACGATAAATAGCGATGGAATTTTTATAAATGATGCACAAGTAATCGTAGCGGATATTCCAGCAGATAATGGAGTGGTGCATGTGATTGATGCGATTTTATTACCCGACTTAACGCCTCAAACTGCGAAAGTACAGTTTATTCACAACGCAGAATTTGAAACCATTCGAGTATTTATAGAAGGAGAGCAGGTGGAAAATTTCTTAGCATACAAGACTGCTACGGACTATATCGAAGTTCCTGCAGGAAATAATATTCAGGTTGAATTACGATCCAGAAAATCTTACCAGCCAGCTGATCCAGTATTTGCAGAATTGACTTTGACTCCTAATGAGACGTATGTGGTAGGAATCGTAGGAACTTTTGATACCTCAGATAATTTTCCAGTAGCATTGGTTTCTTTTGATCGAGGAATTGAGACGGCACCAGATGGACAAGTAGGTGTACAGTTATTACATGGTAGTTATGATGCACCAACTATTGACGTGGTTTCTGATGGAAACTCCATTTTTGATGATATATCTTTTGGAGAATTTGGAGAAGACTTTTTATTACTGCCAGAAGATGACGGATATCGTATTGATATAACGACGGCAGATAATAGTGTAACGGTCGCTTCTTATGAATTAAATATTGAATTTTGGAAGCGTAGATCGATGACGATTTTTGCTACTGGATCACTAACGGAAGGAACCTTCCAACCTTGGGTAGCATTATCTACCGGTGGAACTTATCCTTTGCCTGAATGGACTAATTCCATTGCAAATGCGGTGATGAATAACGGAGCGGTAGTAACTGGTAATAAGATAATAGAAATGTCTACCGCACCAAATCCTGCCCGTGATTTTACGATGTTAGAATTTGCTACGACAGGAGAATTTCCAGTCTGGTTAAACCTAATGAATAGTACTGGCCAAGTTTTGCAAACTAAAGAATTAGGAACCTTGGATGCTGGAACTTATAGCGAAGAGATTCAACTAAATGATTTAACAAACGGAATATATTTTATACGAGCTTTTATTGATGGAAAATGGGAAACCACTTCTATTATTAAATCGTATTAATTCATAATTCAAGGGTTCTGAAAAATGTTGATCATTTTTTAGAACCCTTTTATTTCCTTTTTAAAAAAAAGGTAATAGGTATGTATGAAAAAAAAATCTACTATTTGATTAACCATTTTCTCAATTTGCTGTTAGGTTGTCGTTAATTATGGAAATACACCACAACATGGCGGATACTAAAATCATCGAACTTATTCTCGCAGGAGATAAGGAAGCTTTTCGTGTCTTATATAATCGGTATAAGCGACGATATATGTTGACTAGTTTGCGATATGTCAAAAGCAAGTCAGATGCAGAGGATGTGGTGCAAGATGCGTTTGTTCAAATTTACCGAGATTTGTATCAGTTTGATATAGAAAAGGGTAAATTTTCTACTTGGTCAAATCGAATAGTAATTAATACTTGTTTACAAAAGCTACGTAAAAAATCTGTGCTAAATGTATTTACCGATATCATGGAATTTGGTCAGCAGTTTAGTATCAATGCGATGGCGATAGAGAATTTGAATTTAGAAGATTTAACCAAACTAATCCAGCGATTACCGAAAGGATATCGGACTGTTTTTAATTTGTATGTAGTGGATGGATATACGCATAAAGAGATTTCTAATTTACTTCAGATTTCTGAAAGTACGAGCAAGACTCAATTAATGCGTGCTAAAAAATTACTTAAAACCGACCTATCAGAGGTGGAATACGCAATATCAAAAAATTATGGTTGATCTTAAAAAAATATTAAGGAAAGCCTTTGATAAAGATTCGTTGGAAAACGAAGACTGGTTAGAACCATCTGCTACCCTGTTGGAAGAGATTGAAGGAAGAATCTATACTAAAAAGAAAGGGCGTGGTTGGCTTTTTCTGGTTCCTACCTTACTAGTGTTGTTGACTGTAGGTGTAGTTTGTTTAGGAACAAATAAAATAGATGGACACAGCGCGAATCCTATTAAATCCCAAATCGCTGAAAAGCAATCGACTGAGAATTTAATTAATACTGAGATTAATAACATAAGCACCAATTTAGCGGTAAACGAAACTTTGACCTTGAATGAAACAGAAAATAAAACCTCTATTATTTCTGTTAAAAACAATCTTCCAATAAAATTGAATTCCTCCGCACTTCAGAAAAGAGACCTTAGCTCATATCTGTCTTCTTCTTTAAATAATGAGGTAGTTGCCTTTTCTAGAATTTCTACCCAAAATAAATCAATTACTAAAACTGAAAATATCCTTGATGATTCAGTAGTGAAAATGCACAAGAATCCGTTAAAAGAAAATAAAGAAATAACGGTTATTCTTGAAAAATCTAGTCAACTCACTAAAATAACTAGTCTTGATTTGCAAAAAGTATCTACTAATAAAGTCTTACCAAATAAGCTTCCAATTGAAGTGATTTTGCCAAAAAAATCTACCTGGAGTTTGGTGGCAGGAGCAAGTGCGAGTTTTTGGCAATTTAAATTAAATGATGCTTATCAAACAGCGCTAGCAACAGCAGATTTTCAATCTTCCAATGGAGTAGGTGCTCGAACTTTTATTGGACTTGATAAAAAATTAGGACGCCGATTTTCTGTCGGAGCAAAGTTGGGGTATGAAAAAATTTATTTTAATTCTGGACATAATAGCGCCCTAAGTTATGACCGAAATGCTGAAACAGATTCTAATCGATCAAATACCAAAACAATCAGAATGGCAACGCCTTTAGGATTTATAGATAGTGATTTGACCATTCACCGGGATACGGACTTAGCAGGCTCTGAGGTATTGATTGATATTAAAAATCGTCATAGCATCCAGAGTTTAGATTTACAATTAAATTTAGATTATCAATTGCCAACTATTTTTGGTCTAAGACCCATGATAACGGTAGGAACTGGTGTTCAATACATCAGAAAACTGAACAATGAATTAGCCTATTTTAGGCCAAAACAGCGTGGTTTTAGTGAAGGAAAAGGTAAAATTATTGCCGATCAAACTAGTTTGAATCGTTGGAGCCCGACGGTTAGTACTGGATTTAATTTGGAAAGGAGTCTGACTAAAAACTTATCAATTGGTTTTAACGGAACTTATATATTTAACCTATCTAACTTACAAGAAGTCGATGCGTTTAGTACAAAAGTAAATCGTTTTAATGGTGGGATTTATTTGAGCCGTAAATTTTAGCGTATCAAAATGACTAAAAAACTTGTAAAGAAATAGTAGTTCTTACGACGACAACCGAATCACCTGCATCTCCCCTTTATATAAAAACTGTCGAATGATGCGAGTGACATCTTGATTATGTGCATAGCTTTTAATCGCATCTCGTACGGTTTCCACATCGCCAATATTGTCTTCCACTGAAAGATATCCAAAGCCTTTATATTGACCTTCTTCAACGAGGATGACCGCCTTTTCATCTTTGGATCGACCTTGATCGATCATCATAAAATCTTCTGGAAAATCAATTCGTAAATAGTCTACGGCTTCGCGGACCCGTTCGTTATATTCTTCAGGAGATTCTTTACCGGCACAGGCACCTTTACATTTTTTGATATGGAATTGAAAGCAAGGTTTACCTGTATGACCAATATTGCAGAAATAGTGACAAAGGCCATAATTTTCAACGATCCGATCGAGGGCACCTTTGGCGCTGCCTAATTTGGCATATTCGCCTAGGATGGTCATTGACTTACGAAGCTTTTGATTGGCGCGAGC
>JALZUU010000751.1 GCA_023300665.1 Saprospiraceae bacterium
GGAGAAGTAAATGTCACGATCCTAAATCCTGGGAAAGAAAAAATGAAGATTAAGCTGTATGATAGTGCCGGTTTATTAATTTGGAAATCAGGTACCCTCAACAACTTAGACATTTGGAAAAAGGAATTCAATCTTAGTCAAAAAGAACTATATTTTATTACTGTACAAATTGGAAAGGAAGTTTTTGCGAAAAAAATTCTAATCATTGATGAAAATTAAGGTTAATAGGTTATAGGCCATTTACTTGGCAAATCTAATTTGGCAAATCGGTATCACAACTTTGTGGTACCGATTTTTTATTTGGAAGGTGTTGAAAATGAAAGATTTAGACAATATTTTGATACTTTTTCTATGTTTTTTAGCTTTTCATTTTTCGTATATTTGGTTTGAGATGCTTATTGAAAAATTTTATTTTACAATAAACCGCAAAAATCTTTCCAAAAGATTAAGATACCAATCAATACCCAAATAATTTTATTTTTTTACTTAACCTAATAGCTGCCTTTGGTAGTTAATAAACACAAAGAATTATGAACAAAAAATTTATCTTTTTATTAGTCTTTTTTGGGCTTTTAACTGGTTCCTACCTACATGCTCAAACTACAATTAATGACGACGTTTCGCTTACCTTTGCCATTCCAGGAGATTATGATATAATCATACCAGATGGATGTATGGCTGATATTGAATACGAAATATGGGGCGCTGGTGGCAGCGGTGGATTTATAAACTTGTCAAACGCCAATTCCCCATTTAGAGCTGCACCAGGTGGTACTGGTGGTGGCTACTCTACTGGAATAACAACAGAAAGTGGTGGTAGTTATGTTCTAACCGTGGGGGCCGGTGGTATTGCCACAAATTTCACAACGGTAAGAGCAAACGGAGAAGCTTCAAGCGTTTTTGGTGTGATAAGTGGTGGTGGAAGAGGTGGTGCAGCTACTAATTCTGGACCGGGAGGAAGCGGTGATATTATAGGTGGAGAAGGAGGTGTTCGACCTTCGAACGCTACTAGCGGTGTTGGTGGTGGTGGCGGTGGTGGTTCTGGACCTGGAGCTGGTGATGGAACGGATGGTAATGGAGCTACAGGCGGAACAGCAGGACCTCCTAATGGTGGAAATGGTGGCGATGATGGTCAAAATGGAGCAAACGGGACAGCACCTGGTGGAGCTGGCGGTGGAAAAGGAAGTGGTGGTAACTCTATTGTTGACTTTCCTGATGGTACAGGTGTACTTACTAGTGGTGATGGTGGAGATGGCCAAGTAAATCTAGTTGTTACCAATTTTATTTGCGTTTTACCGGTAGAGTTGGTTAACTTTAATGCCATTCGAGAAAACAAGGAAATTGCCTTAAAATGGCAAACTGCTTCTGAAGAAAACAATTCAGGTTTTGAAATTCAAAAATCTTCGAACGGTAGAGATTGGGAAATAATCGATTGGGTTAAAGGAAATGGTACGACTACTGAAATTAATGATTACAATTATATCGATATTAATCCCTTCATTGGCGAAAACTACTATCGTTTAAAGCAAATAGATTTTGATGGGCAAATTGACTTTTCTGATATTATTACGGTTCGATATGATGTAAAAAATATCGTAGTAGAAGTTTCACCAAACCCATCACCTGGAGAGGTAAATGTAACCGTCTTAAATCCAGAGAAAGAGAAAATGAAAATTGAGCTTTATAATAGCGCAGGTTTGTTAATATGGAAATCAGGAACATTGAATAATCTAGACATTTGGAAAAAGGAATTCAATTTAGATCGAAAGGAAATGTATGTTATTTCTGTACAAATTGGAAAAGAAGTTCTTACGAAAAAAATTCTGATCGTAGACAAATTTTAAAGTCAACTAGTTATCAGCCAATTATTTGGCAATATCTAAATCGGTAAATCAGTATCACAACTTTGTGGTACTGATTTTTATTTTATTACTACTTTAAGAAACCCGTAACATTAACACTTAAACTAAAAAAATAACTTGTATACTTTGAAAGCATACAAGTTATTTTTTTTGAGATAACCTTATTGAAGTTAATAAATCTAAAAAAGATTAGACCCTTATTTAGTTATTTAAAATCGATATTTTTCTACTGAAAAAATGCTGACCGTTTGTTCTTAATTGTAAAGAATAAATACCACTTAATAAATCTGAGGTATTTAATTGAATTAACTGATTTGCATTCAATCCAATAGAAACCGTTTTTACTTTTTGACCTAAATTATTGGTCATAATCAACTCTATTTGCTGGACATCTTCTAAATTCAAATTGATAAATAATTCCGCGTTAGCTGGATTTGGGTATACAGAAATATCATTTAAATCAATCTCATCCTCTATTCCAGTGATTGGGTCCTCCCCTACTAAATGTGCTCCATCAGGCCTAACATAAGGCTCATAATCTGGTACATTAACCATTGCTAGTCTATCATTTATTTCTTTGAGTATCGCCATTTCATCAGCCATCATATACCCTTTTCTATCACCAAGATCAGTCGTTGTACTGGCGAAGGTAAGTCCGGCATTTGCATCGGTTATTCTTCTAGTAAAACGATAAGCCTGTTCCGTTTCGACAAACACCAAAGGTCTACTTGGTACATGCCACCGCTCTCTCATTGGAAACCAACCATGTTTTACGATAGGTCTTCCATCAAAGTCTATTAAAGGTTCTTCTACCATATCTGGAATTGTAAATTCTTCATAAGCCCATGAGTTTGGTGGGGCTCCTTGTCCTAAAGGTGTTACGTGTCCGCCAGTAAAATTTCCTAAATTTATCTGAGGTCTAAACCTCATAATTTTATAATCTATCGGATCCAAATCGTCAATACCATCCGAATCAACTAATAGAAGATTTCCATCCGAATCTCTAAAAAATTCAGAATCTCCTTGAATTGAAATGGAGGCATCTGGATCAGTAGAACGAATCATGGCATGAAAATCATCTAATCTCCCTAAATCTGTTAACGCATGTCCGCCATCTAGCCAATATCCATCAGCATAATCTTTTATTTCTTCAATAAACCCCTTCATCATAAATTCATAGGCGGCATATTCATCTCCATTAAAATTAGCAGTATAATAATCTTCCCAAGCCACCTGAACCACTGAATCTGCTCGCTCCATAAACCCTACATGAATATAAAGGATTACCTTTTTTCCGGAATTTTTGAAAACATCTAATACATCAAAGATGATTTCATCATTAGGTGCAGTAGGTACTACACTAGGATGTATTTCTGTAGCAATGTCAATGTTCTGATTGGTTCCAAAGGTGAAATAATGTGAGTGTGCAAAATAACTGAGGTTTGTAATAATATGTCCGACCTCAGGCAATTCATCTACAATCTCTTGCGCTCCACTTACCAAGTCATATCCACCTGCGACTTCAGAATCAAGGCGTTCTCCACCAAAAACAGGAAACGTTACTCCAAAAGACCCTGCCATAAATTCTGCATATAATCTCGTATCAAGTTGAGAAACACTTCCTTCTATTCCGTCGATATAATAAGTCGTCGACTCAGGACTTTGCCCAACAGCAAATCCTATTCTTATTAAGTCATAACCTCCAGCAGCAAGAACTTCAGCTGGGATATTGGTTCCATCAAAGTCAAAAGTGAAAGCTTCCCAAGTTTCTCCTTCTGAAAATTCATTTTCTTCGAAAGCACTGGTGTTAGAACCCAATAATGAGTTTTTAAATTCAATGCGAATTTTGTTATTTTGATTAGTAAGATTTGCAGTCTCCGTTGAAATATATGCCTTCAAAGAAACAGAAAAATCTGATAAATCTGTTACTGCATTAGACAATCTAAAAACCGTAAAAGCATCTCCTTGTCCTTCTCGCTCAAATTTAGAAGCGATAGGATTTCCATTCAATCCGTCTGTTGCTGGATTGGCTTGATTGGGGGTAAACTTTCCTTCTAGCTCTTCATCAAAAATAAGATTATGGACATCAGTTGAGTTTTCATACCAACTGTTTTGTGCCACTAATTCAGTAAATTGAAAAAAGGAGATTACCAATAAAATTGGGATAATTCTAAACATTATTTTAATTTTTTTAAAAAATCATTTTAAAAATTCTCAAGTAATGGTTATAAAATAGTAAGTTTTTAAACAGCTTCTTTATTATGACCGTTTATTCTTTTAATAATTTTAAAGTCTTTTTACTACCATCTCTAAGGGTCACTTGTAATAAGTATAAACCTGTATTTAAACTTGATATGTCTATATCCCTAAATTGGCTTGTAAATTCAAATGTCTTTGCTCCATATAAGTTATAAAGGACACCTGACTCTACTGATTCACTTAGACTAAAAATTTCTTTAACTGGATTTGGAAACACCTTAATATCTTGAATGGAACTTTCTAAATCTTCAAGTCCTACTGTAGTTAAATCTAAATGGAAGGTAACATGGTAGTTTCTAAATCTTGGCGTTGTGCCGGCATCTGAATTGGTTAGTCCAGTTACTAGAAGCTCCAATTCTTGTGTCTCGTCAGTAAAGGTTATAGGAGCATCAAACTCATAAAACACATCGTCTGTATCACTAGTACTTGTATACTCAAAACTTTGTGTCTCCTCACCAATGGTTACATCAAAATTTACGGTATCTCCAGCTTTAGACCTTAGTCTAAAACTAACTTTTTCACATTCTACTGAGGTACCAGAAATACTCCTTACATTGGTAATATAACCATCTCCTCCTCCTTCAGTTGTCATTTGAATAAATGCTGGATTTGCTGTTGCTCCTCCTAATAGTTCAGCATATATCTCTGCACTTTCAGGTTCAAATTGTTGTTCATCATCTACAGTGTTCAAGACTATTTCAGGTACAATAAAGATTTCAAATTCATCTGACAATACTAAAAAATTGTTCTCATCTATTAAATTAAAAACAATTGCAGTTGCCGATTCTGGAACCTCTGCGGTAACGATATTATCATTTACGGTTACAGGTCCCGCTTCGAACCATTCTTCATTAGCTCCTACTTCTTTATAAAGTAAATACCCATGACTAATAGCTGCTTCTCCTGAACTATTTGCAATAGTTGCTGCTGCAAGATTTGTGCCTTGATTAAAAGTCACTGAAGTAACATCTGGTACAAGCAATTGATTTGGCAAAGGACCATCATCTTCATCATAATCAGGATTCCAAGTTGGAAGTCTAGCATCATTCTCTGTTAAAAAAGCCTCTAACTTCGCGATCATTTCATCTTTTACAAATACTGGCATCTGGTCGATAACATCTATCATTTCTTCTAGATCATTATTAGATCCATCTCCATTATATAATTGAAAAGCTTCAAAGAAATTCCCTGCTTCTCCATAAACCTTATACAATTTATATGCTCCACTTCTAATAGAAGACCTCATGATACCATCACTTCCATGCGGATAATGCCAAAAAAGATCTGATCTTTCATTTCCATTGACATCCGTTACAATAGCCGATTCTTCTTTTAATAAAGGACTTAAATCAGCCCCATCTAGGTCGTCAAATATATTGTCCGCAACGGTAGTTCCAGTAAGTGATAAAATGGTAGGATAAAAATCTAAACCAGAAGCAACATTGTCAAATTGATTGACCGGAATATCAGGACCAGTAATGATTAAAGGCACCCGAACCCCACCTTCTTTAGCACTTGTTTTACCTAAATCTAAAGGGAAATTATCGGTAACTATTTCATTACCATCCATTTCTGAAGCTCCGTTATCAGATGAAAATATAATATAAGTTGTTTCAAATAATTTGAATCCAGGGTTTCTTGGATCATCCGTTGCTTTTAAGTAATCTACTACTTTTCCTAAACTCCAATCCAACGTGGCAATCATTGCACCATAATAAGGATTTGATTGTCCACCCGTTGTAAAATCTATATCTTCCGTCGGCACATCGATTCCTAGTTTATCACAATAATAGGTTAACAAGGCAATATCTCTCGTTTGAATAGGAGTATGTACCAACCAAGTAGCCATGTACATAAAAAATGGTTCTGATTTATTGGCCTCCATAAATTCTAATGCCCCTTCTGTCACTTCATCAAAAGGTCTTCCATCTGTGTCGATCATATAAGGATCTCCTTCGTCTGCTGTTGCATAACCTGTAAACCTATCTCCCATATTTCTGTGCATTCCTCTACTGGTTACCTGATCATCAAATCCTTGGTGGACACCTACCGGAAAACCATTTGCCCCATCCACATGCCATTTACCAATATGACCAGTCACATACCCTGCTGGAGCAAGCGCTTCAGCAATCGTATATTCGTTTTCATCCATTCTTCCTGGGAAAAAAGGCCCTATTAGTTTATTAGCTGCTTGGGCTATTTTTAAAGCTGGCAATTCTCCACCAGCTACTTGGGTTAATTTTGTTTGAGCTGGATATCTACCACTCAACAGGCCTCCTCTGGACGGAGTACAAGTAGGCGCTGGAGAGTAAGCTTGTGAAAATTGGGCTCCTTCAGCAGCTAAACTTAACATATTAGGGGTCTCCGCGAAAACTGCCGATCCTCCAACATAATCTAACTCTGTATCTTGCCAACCTAGATCATCTGCATAGAAAATAATAACATTTGGTTTAACAAAATCTTGACCATCCATTTTTGGCATAAGAATTAAGTTAAATAAACAAACAAATAGGGCGATGTTTTTCATTATTATTTTTTTAATGGTGAAGTTGTTAAATACAACAAATTTAGATATTTGGTTATATGAAACAAATTTACAATATAGGCTATCTAAAATCTTTCGGTTATCTTACATTTACTATCCTTAATCTTACATTTAATAAGTGTTTGTCTAAATTTTTCATATTAGATCTTGCTTAAAAATAGAAAGATGATTTACCGAAGTTGTTTAAAAACTCCAAAATTGCTTGCGAACTGATAAAATTATACAACTCTTCGGCTTTTTTCTCGTCAATAGCGCGGCTATTCACTTAAAAAAGAGCCTTGATTTGAAAAATTTTCTCTAGTTCTCAGCTGCTTTTCGAATTCTTAAACAACTTCACTTTTTATTTTTCCGCTTTCCTTCATTTTTCCATAAAATAATTCTGTCGACATCATTTTTAGAAAATTCTCCTTTTGTACTTCTTCCGGTTTCTATATCTATGGTCAATTGTTTCAGAAGTTCTTCTACCTTTTCTGGACATTTTAGATATAGGTTTTCTGTTTCAGCTGGGTCTTTTTTTAAATTGTATAATTGTGCTTTCGGCATATCCACCGCTTCCTTTTCTTTTGGTGAACTCCAACCACCTGACCCTTTAGCCAGTAATAGTTTCCAATCACCCAGTCTGTAGGCAAAATGACCACTAATTGAATGGTGAATTACCCCAGCTCTTGTACTTTTTATTTTTTTACCTTTTAAAGCCGGTAAAAAGCTAACACTATCTTCTCCTGCTTTGTTTGGAATCGCCGTATCTATAATCTCAGAAAAAGTAGCAAACATGTCCGTTAAACAAATCAATTCTTTACTAGTTGAGTTTGGCTTCACCTTTTTTGGCCATTTTACGATAAAAGGTACTCTATGTCCGCCATCCCATAAATCTGCTTTAGAACCACGATATCCTGCGCTGACAAGATGACCTTGTTCTGCTAAATTCGGTATTTTGGCAGCCTTGGAGGTCCCGTTATCACTACTGAAGATGACCAAAGTATTCTCTGATAAGTTATTATCCTCTAGCGCTTTCATGATCGCCCCCACGGTGGCGTCCGTTTGCATAACAAAATCTGCATAATCTCCCATTCCACTTTTGCCTTGCCATTCTTTGGTAGGTAAAATCGGCGTATGTGGAGAACCTAAAGGGACATAAAGAAAGAAAGGTTTTCCCCCTTTATCCTCTGCCTGATTGGTTATATATTCTACAGATTTTTGGGTCAATCTGGGTAACATATTTATTTCGTCCTCGTGTAAAATAATTTCTTCATTTTCGATAACGGCTTTCATATTTCCAGCATGATGAAATCCGTGATAATAATCAAATCCGCGTTGGATCGGGCCATCAGGAATCGTGGCTCCAACTGGTGGTATTTGCTTTTTGGATCTTTTCCCTAGTTTGGGAATTATTTCTTTGGTAATTGGGTCTATATATTGAAAATTGAGATGCCATTTTCCAAGAATAGCCGTGTGATATCCTTGGCCTTTAAGAAAACTGGCAATAGTAGGTCGATCTTCTGATACTAGATTGGGCGCAAAACCTTGAACGACCCCTCTTTGTAGTTTTGTACGCCAACTATACCGACCAGTCATAACGCCATAGCGCGTAGGCGTACAGACAGATGATCCTGCATGTGCATCTGTAAAGGTCATCCCCTCACTGGCTAATTGATCTATGCTTGGTGTTTTAATTTTACTGGTCTCTGGAGCCATACATTGAACATCTCCATAGCCCAAATCATCACAAAGAATAAATACGATGTTCGGTTTTTCGGCAGTTGATTGGGCCTGGACATCTGAAAGCCAAACCATAAATATTAGTACTACAAAAGCTAGCCTTGTCTTAAGCATATATTAGATTTTAGATCAATTCGTAACAAACTATTAAAAGGAAGATTATTTATGTAATGTAATCATAAAAATAAACAGGAATGGAGAATAAAATTTGCTCTAATCTTACTAAATTTTACTAAAATATACCATTAAGTAAAGAATTCTTAGAATAATGGTTTAATAAAGAAGGTTTTCTCTTGTCTATCAACACTTCAATGCGTTTATAACCCGTATATAGTCAGATTGAAAGATTTACACAAAAATTTGATGTTTTTCATGAAATTGTATCTTTATTTGTATCTTTGATACTACCCAATTAGACTAAAGGAGCTTTTCTTTTTAACAAAAATGACCAAACACTTAGAAGGTTTTGTTACTTGTCAATCGAAGACCAAATGATCATTAAATCAAGCTGATTTTTTGAATAAGATTTGAGCGAAACGAAAACTTATTAAGATTAACATCTACTACTATTTTAACCAAAGCTGCTTTGATAGCTTACAAAACACAAACTGTTATGAAAAATATATTTACATTTTTTCTTTCAACGCTTGTCTCCTCTTTTCTATTTGGTCAAGGTTGCCCTACATCGATAACGAACGATAATAGATTCCGCTTTAATTATGGTAGTTCCAGTGAAAAAAATGCAGCCTTTGATGCCCTTCCAAGCACCGGAGTTAGTATAACGGTTACTGGTATGCTCGGTACCACAGTATTTACAGACACAGACCCTCTTGAGTTTGGAAGATCTGGTGCTCCTAATGGTTTAGCTAGGAATAACACTGCTGTATTCTTCAGATCTTCAGAAATTATTCAACCAGCTAACTCCGACTTTACAGGAACTATTACCTTCAATTATGCGGGTGGTGATGTAACTTGCGAATACGCCCTTAATGCGCTCCCTGTAAGCTTAACCGCTTTTTCTGGAAAAAAGATGGAAAAATCAATCCTTTTAGAGTGGAAGACAGCATCAGAAACCAATAATGATTATTTCGCTATTGAGCGTAGTATAGATGGTAGAAGCTTTGAACAATTGACAAAAGTAAGCGGTAAAGGTACTACCACAGAAACTGTAGCCTATGCTTTTGAAGATGAAAAACCTGAGTCAGCTACTAATTATTATCGCTTGCGACAAGTCGATTATGATGGTACGGAATCACTTAGTGATATCATTACTGTGAACTTTAAGGATACTCGTTTAGATTTGAACTTATTTCCTACTCTAGTTCGAGAAGAAGTTAATCTTGATTTGACGAATTATGAAAATGAAAATGTGCTAATAAACATTTTAAATTCAACAGGACAGATCGTTCTTAGTAAAAAGGTTAACAGCAGTGAAATAGTTACGCTTAGGTTGGGAGATTTGAACTTGAGTGAAGGAATGTATTATGCTCGTTGTCAATCATTAGATCAAATTAAAATTGGGAAATTTTTAGTCATAAAATAAAAACCACCTTAATCATTTGATAGGAAGTGAAGTATTCTCATTGAGGATGCTTCATTTTTTTTGAGCTTGTATACCCATAAAGAATGCCTCTAACTTTTTAAAAAAAGTTAGAGGCACCATTAATATTTTTTCATCGTTTCTTAATACTCTTTGGAAAATGACTTAGTGATTACTGTTCCATTTTCTTGAAGTAGTTGTAAATAATATTGACCGTTCAATAGATCACCCAATTGGATGGTAGTTTGACTAGCGTCTATGGTCAAATTTTTAACGGGTTGACCCAAAACATTAAAGATAGTCGCCTTTCCTTTTCCATTGGTCAAAGTCAATTGATCTTTGATTGGATTTGGAAATATTCCAACTGATCCGCCTCCATTTGTGCTAGTATATTCAACTGCAATAATAGAAGAATATTCATATTGACCATCAAAGTCCATTTGCTTTAAGCGATAGTAGTTAGTACCCTCTTCTGGATTTTCATCAATAAAAGAATAGCTTTGTACTATCTGAGTGGTACCATTTCCATTAATAAAATCAAGTCGATTCCATTCTAATCCAAAAGCAGTTTTTATTCCTCTTTCTACTTGAAATCCGTCGTTATTAATTTCAGAAGCTGTTTTCCAATTCAGATTGATTTGGCGATCTTTCTTTGTTCCATCAAAAGATATTAATTCAACAGGTAGTGCTACTACTAATGAGCTAAAGCAAACCATCACCCGTCCGACTCCACCTGAATTTATCCCCAAGTTGAGACCACTACCTGTTCCTCCTGCACCACCACCTGGTAGGGTTACAGTACCACCAGGACTACCTACGACTCCTCCGTCAGTTCCTCCGTCGGGGCCGCCAGCACCGCCAGCAGCTGCAGTACCATCTTCACCATCCATAGCCATAGGACCAGAACCTCCTCCTCCTCCTCCAGAGCCAGTATTACTAGATCTATTTCCTCCAGCTCCTCCCATTATCGCCGTCCCAGCTCCCAAAGCACCAGTTACCGTTCCTCCTACATTACCACTATTACCACCAAAATTACCTCCTCCAACGTCTACAATACCTCCACCAAAATCAAAAATAGAGGATCCACCAGGCATGTTTGCCGTAATTGGCTGTCCCACAATTATAGTGAATGCCGTACCCGCTACAACAGTATAAGTATTAGTGTAATAAGCGCCACCGCCACCGCCACCTCTAGCAAATCCATTACCTCCACCTGTATTAGAACTTCCTCCTGCTCCCCAGGCTTTAACGACTATATCCAGCGTCTCTATAGGATCCCCATTACCATCAACTGTAGGCATGGTTATCGTTCCATCCGCATCTAACGTACATTCACTACCCGCAGTAGTGCCGAGAGTACACTGAGCAAAACTCCATGTTGTACATAAAATAAAAATAAAGAATATTGTAAGTATTTTTTTCATAATAAAAAACGGTTAAATTGGTTAAAAAATGTAAGTTTTTCAGATTCTTAAAAAATATTAAATATTGAGAATACCTTAATTTTCTAGCTCAATATCTATAAATTAGTTACGGCTAAGGTAATTGATTTGAGAAAATGATTTTATCGAAAATCTATCATATTCTAGGGTGAATCTAACTAATTGGCATCTATTTTTAAGTAAAAATGACAATAACTTAATTTATTTTCGAAAATTGGTTTACTAAAATTTTCCCATCTTCCTGAAGTACTTGTAAGTAATATTGTCCGTTCAATAGATCACCCAATTCAACAGTAGCTTCATCGCCGTCTATAGTCATCCGCTTAACAGGTTGTCCTAAAACATTAAAAATAGTCGCTTGTCCTTTTCCATTGATCAGCGTTAGTTGGTCCCTAGTTGGGTTTGGAAATAATTCTATTGTTTCAGTTAGGCTGCCATCATTAGTAGAAGTTGTTCCAAAGCCGCACTCTATAGTAGTACCATCCGACAAATTAAATACAATATTACCATCAAATGCGCCATTTACTCCTTCAAAAAAGTCATCAGTAGTAGTTATCGCGCGAATTCTATAAACATTATTAGCGGAAACAGGTCCGTCAATAACAAGATCTGCTACAGGTACGGTTATGGTCGTCCCACACATCATACAGCCAACACCAGCAGGAAAAGTAATAGAGGCAAGGCCCGTCCAAACTGCATCCCTGTCAGCTTCGGTAGAATAACTCAAATTAAAGGTTCTGTTAGTAGGATTTGGCGTAGCATCAGCAGGACATTGTCCAAAAAGCAATGCATTCGCAAGAAAAACAAAGGTCAAAAGTGTAAGTATTTTTTTCATAATTAAAGATTAAAAGTGGTTAAGATATAATTTTTAT
>JALZUU010000752.1 GCA_023300665.1 Saprospiraceae bacterium
ACAAATAAAACTACTTGCAAGATCAAAAGACACACAAAATCTTAATTACGGACAACAATCCCATTGTTGTTCAAGGATTTGTCTCCCTGATCAATAAATCACCCTATATTGAGGTAAGTGGTATCGCCCACGATGGAGCGGACCTACGAGTGCTCTTAGAGAAAACCCAAGCAGATACCTTATTCTTAGGTCTAAAGCTTCCCGCCACCAATATCTATCGTTTAATTAAAGATTTAGTAGTTGAATACAAGGATATAAAGATTATTGCTTTTTCAAATTACACGATGCCTAAATTGGTACAGGACGTCATGGAATTTGGCGTACATGCCTATTTATCCAAAACTGCTTCTCTCAACGAAATTCTAGAAAGCATCGACCGGGTTCACAAAGACGAGCGATTCATCAGTCAATCGGTCTATCAAAAAGATCAAAAGCCAAGACCAGAAGAAAATGATTTTTCCGTTGCTTTAAAAGATGATTTTATTCGATTTTCTGAATTGACCGAAAGAGAAATGGATATTGTGATCCTTTTAAGCAGAGGCTACACCAATAAAGACATGGCCGAAAAACTCTACCTCAGTAAATATACGATCGAAACACATCGCAAAAATGTGATGAAAAAATTAAAGCTAAAGACTAGCGGACAATTAATTTACTTTGCTGCTCAGCAAGGATTGGTATAAAAAAATATCAAGCCAAATCGTTCTTTATGCTCCTTTCAATACCACATTAATAAAAAAAAAAACACTGTGTAATTTAATCTCAACAGTACTCTTGTCTTTTGAAGTAAAACCAATAATTATATAGAGTTTCAATATTCTACCTTATTTATGATTTTTGGGAGACGAACTAGGGCAGTCGTTCCTTGATTTATTTTACTTTCTAAGGTTATGGTTCCGTTATACTGCGTTAGGATATTTTTTATCATACTCAATCCAATCCCATTGCCCGGTCGATCCATATTTAATCGCTTAAAAGGAACAAATAACTGATGGCCATTCTTTTCAAGGTCAATCCCTCTTCCATTATCTTTAATCGAAAAAACAAAATCATTATCTTCCCAATAAGTGGAAACCTGAATCACTGCAGCGACATCCTCTTTTTTAAATTTGATCGCATTACTCAACAAGTTATACACAATGCTAGACATGATTTTTTTATTAAAATAAAGTTGATCCGCTTTACTGAAATCACTACTAATCTGGGCACGTGACTGGCCAATTTCATTGCTTAATAAACCCTGAATGTCGCTAAAAATAGCTTCAATAGATATAGCCTCTAAGTTACTTTGAGGTAGAATGTGTAAATCTATAAACTCAGAAAATCCCTTTACCGTATTACTTAATTTTTGCAAAGACTGCTCCATCAGCCCTTGTGCTTTTTCTTTCTTCTTCGGATCTTCTGCCTCAATATAATAGTTGATAATATCTTTTAGCTGCGCAACAGGTGACAATAAATCATGTCTTAAACCTCGCATAAAATTAGTTAGGAAACCACCATTTTCTCTGGTAAATAAATCGGTTTGAACAATCTCTTTAGTCCTTAAAAGTAGTTCAGTCTCTATTCGGGCACGCTGTTTAGCAGCTGCGGCTTCTATCGCTTTAAAATCTGTAATGTCCTCAAAGTCAACGACAAACAACGGATCTTCACCATCAACTATGGGCGTAACCCTTACCTGAAACCAATGATTTACACCATTCATTTCTAAAGATACATTTTGACTAATATGCTTGTTGGATTGAATACTTTGACGCATTTTTTTTGTCGATAAGGCCAACGCACGATCAGGGAATATTTGGAGTAGATCAGTTCCTTCCTCAAGGGTAAAGATCAGATTGAGGTCATTGGCTAGTAAAATATTGCTCTTTAGATCAATAATCGCTTTGCCTCCACGGGGAGTAGTTGTATTGATGAAAAATTTAAAACTATCAAGCAATCGATCGCGATTTTCTAACTGCATTATTTGTTTGATGTATAATCAGAATTTATAAAATAATAATAGTACCTTTCCAAAGATAAACAAATGATCGCATAGAGGTGTATATTTCTTATTCCTATCATAAAAATGCGAGAGAATTCAAGACAAGTCTTCTAAATTTTACACAAACAAATGGCTGAGAAAAAGAACAAAAAGACTACAAGAAAGTCAAAAAAAAATACGGCAGTCGCCAAGACTAAAATCAAACCAGAAATATTTCCTGCTCAAGAAAAAGAATCTTCTTTTTATATTGTTGGACTAGGTACCTCTGCCGGAGGACTAGAAGCGTTGGAATTGTTTTTTAGAAACTGTCCTAGCGATACTGGATTAGCATTTATCATCGTACAGCATTTATCTCCTGACTATAAAAGCTTGATGCCGGAATTATTATCTCGGTACACGAAGATGAAAGTCCACGAAGCCAAACACAAAGAAGTCGTAAAAGCCAACCAAATTTATTTGATACCTGGCAGTAAAAACTTAACCATTAGCAAAGGAAAACTTCATCTAACGAAAAGACCTCCCAGCTCTACGATGAATTTTTCAATTGACATCTTTTTCAATTCTTTAGCCTTAGAACAAAAGAATCGCGCCATCGGAATTATTTTATCCGGAACGGGATCCGATGGAACCAAGGGAGGAAAAGCAATCAAAGAAGTCGGTGGTACCATGTTTATTCAAAATCCAGAAAATGCTCGTTTTGATGGAATGCCACGTAGCGCCATCAATGGTGGATTAGCAGATTTTATCTTACCCGCAGCAGAAATGCCCAGCGAATTGATTCAGTTTGTCTCACATCCGCAATTTGCTAAGCTGATCACTGGTGTAGAATTGGGGAAAAACCTAGAGTCTATTGATCGGATTTTAAAAATTCTAAAAAACCATTCTGGATACGATTTTTTCTCTTACAAAAAACCAACCCTATTACGGCGTACTGCCAAAAGAATGAATATCACCAAGTGTGACTCGGTGGAAGATTATATTGATTTTTTGTATGAAAACCCAGAAGAAAAATTTACCCTAGTAGACGAATTTTTAATCGGAGTAACCAAATTTTTCCGAGACCAAGTTGCTTACAAGATTATAGAAAACGAAGTTATTCCCGATATCGTCGAAGAAAAACGATCAAAGAAACAGAGCATAAAAATATGGGTAGTTGCCTGCTCTACAGGAGAAGAAGCCTACTCCATCGCGATGCTTTTTGAAGAATACTTAGCGAAGAAAAACTATAATTTAAGCTATAAAATCTTCGCTACTGATATTGATGGTAAAGCCATCGACTTTGCTGCAAGAGGCATTTATTCCGAAAATATTGCCACCGATGTGTCGCAAGAACGACTGGCTAATTTCTTTATCAGAAAAGAAGGTGGCTTCCAAATTAAACCAATTATTCGGAAAAATATTATTTTTTCTAAACATGACATACTCCAACATCCCCCCTTCAATAAGATGGATCTGATCAGTTGTCGTAACATGCTTATTTACATTGATGGCAATATCCAGGTCAAAGTTTTATCGAGCCTGCATTATGCCCTTAATCCCAACGGATACCTTTTTATGGGAAGTTCCGAAAGTATCGGATTGCTCAATAAGAACTTTAATGAAGTAAACACTAAGTGGAAAATTTATCGAAATATTTTGCCTGCTAAAACGATGAATATAGACGCCAACAGATGGCGGGTTCAACCCAAAACCACCAGAACAGCCAATCGGACACGCCAGACAACTATCGAAGACAAAGTGATCAAGGCCGTAAATCAAGACTTGATGGCTGACATGGAAGCCGTCTGTGTTTGTGTAGACGAACACTTTGATATCGTTTACGCTTCCGGAAAATTTAAAAAATATATTACCATGCCGGACGAAGGGTTTAGTAATAATATTTTAAAATTACTAAGCGACGACTTAGTGATTCCAATTACCACCGCGGTTAGAAAGTTGGCAAAAAATGATTCCAAAACCATCGTTAAAAACATCAAAACGGTTAAGAATAAGGTCATTCATAATCTTCGCTTATTGATCAAAGTCCTTCCGTTGGATAAGACTAGTTTCCGTAGTTTCTTAATTACAATTATCGAAAAAGAGGAGCGTACCCTAAGCGAAGAAGAATTCACAAAGATACCAGCCGCTGGACTAAACTCTGAAGAGGTCGGGGAATTGAGAGAAGCACTCAATGAAACCCGAGAAAGTTTGCAATCAACGATCGAAGAACTCGAAACTTCGAACGAAGAAATGCAAGCCACCAACGAAGAATTACTTTCTTCTAATGAGGAACTACAAAGTACCAACGAGGAACTACAGTCACTCAACGAAGAACTTCATACGGTCAATGCAGAACTACAAGAAAAGAATGT
>JALZUU010000753.1 GCA_023300665.1 Saprospiraceae bacterium
TGCCGGCCATTCGCATCAAGTATAATTTAACAAATATATTAATTCCACAGATGACTTTTGCTTCCGTTTTTGTTGACTACAATATTTTGCTAAATAAATTGCTGTTTCTTCTTCAAATGCTAGCTCGTCTATTCTTTCAAAGTTTTGTTTCATAAAATCAGCGAATTTAAAGAGACTTAAAATCTTATTTTTTTGCTCAAAAATTCTCACCAAAAAAAAATTATACCATCGTACAAAAAACAAACTTAACCAAGTTAAGATCAAATAAAAAGTAATGATCGCTCTTGGTGGTTTAAATTTTTTCTTTTTATTGAAAAAGTAGTTGAAATTAAAATTACTTTTCCAACCTTTAAATATTATTTCTATTCGCCACCTATATCCATACAGTCGTTGAATCGCCTTGGTTCCCAGTTTCTTTTTACTAATATTTGTTACATAGATACACCAACCCAACATCTCCATATAATCATCCGTCCGCTTTTTTAACTTATCCTTTCGCATTTTACGTTTACGTTGTTGTTCAATTTGCTGAGGTACCTTTATTGCTATTATTCGCATTGGAATTTGCTCTTTTTTCCCTACTAACACATTCATATCCAGAAGATTAACTCCTTTTTTACGAAGTCCTCGAAGCTTTTTATAGAGGTTAATTTGGTTTTTATCCTTCGGATCAAATACTTGTGTTTGAAACTGTAACCGACTTAAAAAATACGCACGCTTTTCTATTATTTGACGAAAAACTTTTAAAGACCAATACCCTAAATCTCGTACAACCAAATCGTCTGGCTTCAATACAGAAAGAATTTCCGAAGAATAAGATTGATCATTATTACGATAGTTTAATAAATCTATATTGCTATAATTTCCACTCTTCAACTCAAGACGAAGTTGTATTCTAGCCGTGGACGTTGCTCCTTTTTGATTAACTGTTCCTGGAAAAAAATCAAACATATAATCTGGTAAAGGAACGCAAGTTGAATCTTCTAAATATACCTTCTCAAATGGGTCTAATATTCTGTTCTGAACTGTATTTATTTGTTCATCTACCATCAGATGGCGAAGTACATTTTTCAAAAATTGTTCAGCAAATTTCTCATGTCGAAATTGAAGCTTACTATTCAGACCTTGACTTGAAATCGGCATCCCTGTTAACTTGAAAAATTCTCCAGCCCAGTACTCTAAGGTATTTTTCTTCTGGATCAGCATATTGAAAAAACTATGGACAAATGATAATCCATCGATCTTCCCATTTCTATTTATTTCGAAAGAATGTTCCATTGAACACTCATTTATTTGGTGTTTCTGTAAAATTGCCTTAATTTTATCTAACATTTTTGAGCTGTTTAGGTGTTATTTGATTTTTGCTAAATCTAACCTAAGCAGTTTTTTTTATTTTACCTAAATTCCTTTTTTATATATGTTAAAAATCCCTTGATGCGAATGGCCTATCGGCAGGCTACGCTTCATATACTAAACGTTGGGTACCATCAAAAAAAATTAAAACAGCACGTAAAAAAAATCTAATACTATGTTTAATGATGTCATTGAAAAAGTAAATAATTTTTATGATTTAGGTGAGAATGAACAACAAGTACTTCTTAAAGAAATAAATAATAGAGGAAAAAAAGATAAATTAGAATTTAAAGATTTCTTATCAAAAGTTGGATATGGATTAAACAGTAATTTATCAATTTTTTGGGAAGCGATCTGGAAATCCCCGAAAGGATGGGAAGAATTCATTTATGACCAACTTGAAAAGTTAATAAATGAAGCAGAATCGGGTAATAAAGATGCATTAGAAGATATCAGTAGTCTTATGTACCTAACTCAACTGGAAGAAATGTCAAATGAATTTTATAACAAAAGTATTTTACTTCTTGAAAATGGGTTAAAATCTAAATATGTGAATATAAGGGAGAATTGCTCAGAAGGGATATTAGATATAAATGATGTTGGAAAGAAAGACCTAAATGTTGATACCATAAAGAAACTTCAAAAGTTACTAAAAGATGAGAATTTCAAACTTAGGATTTATACTTACTCAAACTTAAATGAATTAAATCTTATTCCAAAAGAATTTAAATTGAAAAAAATGGATGTTATAAGAGCAAAAATCCAAGGAATGGGAGATTTACTAAAATAAAAAAAAAGACGGTACCCAACAAAAAGTTCTCCGTTCATACTACGCATTCGCTTCGTACGCCGGAGAGCTTCATCGATGTACTGCCATCACTCCGCTCCGCTCCGGAGGGCAGCACATCGTTGTGTGTCATTAAAAAATAAATATGAAAAATAATCTGTATAAATTTTTATCAAAACCATATATAGTCATTCTTGTAATGATTATTGCTCCAATATTATCCATTGCGGATAGAAATTTTGGATATTTTTTCGGTCTTTTTATTGCTCTATTCTTGTTATGGAAAAGTGGTTGGAACTGGGCAAAATTTGGGTTTGGTAAAAAGATAAGTTTAGGTACAATCTCAAAAGGTTTACTCCTAGCGATATTCATATTCCTTATTGTTGATATCTGCATTCAGCCATTCATAGAAATCTACTTTGGCCAAATCGACTTAAGCTCAATAGAAGAAATAAGAGGAGATTTTGCGAGCTTCTTGCCTCTATTTCTAATCATGTGGGTGTTTGCCGCATTTGGAGAAGAATTCTTATTTGGTGGTTATTACATGAAACATCTTGCTGAATTATTTGGAGATTCTAACAAAGCTTGGCTTATATCAGCTATTGTACTTTCAGTTTATTTTGGGGTTTCTCATAATTATCAAGGAACTTCAGGAATGATTGCCGTAGGATTAGCAAGTACAATTTTCTTTTTTACTTTTTACAAGAACAGAACTAATCTTGCTTTACTCGTATTTGCACATGGTTTTTATGATACGATTGGATTAACTCTTATCTATTTAGAAAAAGATAGAATATTTTATGAATGGGCATTGAATCTGATAAAAAACTAAAAACGCCACACAACAAAGTATAAAAATAATAGCCGATTTAGTAGTAAATATGAGCATTGTAACCTGCATAAAATTTAGTTGTATCCTGAAAAATTCGAGTTCTATAGTCGGCTACTATTCTTATACAAACCGATGTGCATCATAAAAGAGAAAAAATGAAACTGATTTTACTAATAATGCTAACTATAATGACAACTTCTTGTAATTCTCAAAAAAAAGAAGTGAGTACAAATAATTTAAATAATTCAGTTGCAAAACAAACGTTTACCCAAATTGGTGATTATGTAATAAGTGCTTTTGAAGACTCTAAAGGGAATTTATGGTTTGGAACTATTGAAAAAGGAATAGCGAGATATGATGGAACTAAATTGAAGTATCTTACAAATGATGATGGTTTGCCCTCAAACAGAGTAACAAGTGTGATTGAAGATTCCAATGGTATTTTTTGGTTTAGTACGGGGGAAGGACTGTCAAAATTCGATGGTCAAAATTTTACAAATTTTATTGTCAAAAAAAATGATTGGGGTAGTAATGTAGTTAACCAATTATTTATTGATAGTAAAGGACAATTTTGGATAGGTACGTGGGGTGGTGTATATAAATTCGATGGAAAAGAATTTACTCCATTCTCGATTCCTTATCCTAAAGTGGAAACAACTATCAATGAAGACACAAAAGATTGGATTACTGAAATAAATGAAGATTCTGAAGGAAATATGTGGTTTGCACGTGATGGTTATGGAGCATGTAAATTTAATGGAGAGTCATTTGTGCATTTTCTAAAAAAAGATGGTCTCCATTCAAATAACGTTACAGAAATTGAATTTGATGATAACGGAGATATTTGGTTTGGTACAAGAGTAGCCGAAAAGGATAATCCATATCCCGAAAAAAGGTTCGGTAAAGGAGGCATTAATAAATTGACTCAACAAGGATTTATTTCGTTTCCTAAAATAGAGGGATTTAACAGTGGTGATGTATACGAGATATATAAAGACAATTCAAAAAATATCTGGATAAGTACAATTAAAAATGGCGTATATAGATTTGATGGAAAAGAGTTCGACAACTATAATGTACCTATTTCAATTACATGTATAATGACTGACCAAAAAGGAAATTTATGGTTAAGTGGTGCAGGTGGGGTGTATAGAATCAATCATAGTGGCGATATCATTAATGTAACAACAAATGGTCCTTGGAAATAATAATACGATGTACAAAACACTAGATATGACGTAAGACTTCCTGCGGTCGTCCTCCGCATATCATTATACGTTACACACCAAAAAAAAACACTGCTACTAAACAAGAATAAAATAGAACGCTTTAAAGTTATAATATTAGATGCACGAAAAAAAATAAAAAATATTTTATGAAAACGAAATCTTCAAAAATAAGTACGTTGTTTTTTTTATCCATTCTTATTTCATTTAATGCATATTCTCAATGGAAAAATCCAGATGCAGAAACTATAGAAAATGATGTTTTGATCATCTATGATGTTGAATACGACAGATTGCTTTCAGAAAAAGAAAAGCAGTCTCCTCGATTTAAAAAAGAGATCATTATGGTTTTCAATAATAATAAACTAAAGAAAAAAACTTTTTCAAATATAAACAATTATGAAACCTTTGTTTTATTTGATTATGATGAAGAGGTGTCATATGAATGTTCAAAAATTGACAATATAGGGAACGCGATAAGAACAGAATTTATGAATCCAAAGAAAGAAACCATTCTACAAGAAGGTAAAGAAGAAACCATTCTCGGTCTTCCTTGCCAAGTTTGGACTACAAAAATAAAAGGTCAAGATAGGGAGATTTACACGACTAATAAGTTTGGGTTAAAATATATAGATATATACACGGCAGAAGGTTTTTTAATGAAATATGTTGCTGGAGATAAGTATTTAGGTCCTTACACCGTAACCGCAAAAAATATATTTTATACCGACAAAGTAGATGAAAAACTCTATAGTTTAGACGGATTCAAGATTATAAGTAGAGCAGAACATAAGGAAAATTTGAAAAAAAATAAGGAAAGAAATAATCTAGCTTTTGAAAAAGCATTAGAAGCAATAGGAAAGTCAGCTCCGAAATATTCAGCACGAAGCCTTAATGGGAAAAAACTAAAAAGTAAAGATATGGTGGGAAAAGTTGTAGTGTTAAACTTTTGGTTTACTACCAGCCCTTCATGCAAAGAAAAAATTCCTCAGTTAAACGAACTTAGAGAAAAATTTAAAGGTGAGAACGTGGAATTTATTGCGGTTGCTCTAGATGCGGAATATAAGTTAAGTCCGTTTTTAGAACAGCATCCTTTTACATACGATATCGTGGAAGATGGAAGATGGATAGCTGAAAAGTTTGAAATAAAGTTATATCCGTCAAATATTATTATAGATCAAAATGGAACCATTCAATTCTATAAGATAGGTCATAAAAAAGATCTAACCGAAATGATGTCTTACGAAATAGAAAAATTATTAGATCAATAGTTGATAAGAAAATGGATGAATTTGAATATCACAAAAAAGCTATAAAATAAATAATTGGTTTCTTTTCAAAGAAAAAGCGTTATGATAAGAAACAATAATAATGATAAGAAAAATATTTGTAGTAATCATAAGTTTTTCAATAATATTTAGTTTAAAGAGTCAAAACTTAGTTCCAAATCCATCATTTGAGGAATTAAGAAACCTTCCAATCAAAAGATTAGAGGTGTATAATTATGAGTTTGAATCAATAAGCGGAAATAAAGCGTTTAAGGAAAATTTAAATTATTGGTTTTCAGGAAATAATAATAGCCCAGATTTGAGAATACTAAATATAGAATATAATGGTAGATCAAAGTCGAAGTATGATAAATATTATAAAGCAAGAACAGGAGAAAACGTATTAGGAATAGTGACTTATATTGAAAATAAGAAAGGAAGTGATTTTCGAGAATATATAGAAGTTCGCTTAAAAACTAGTTTAAGACCGAATATAAAAACATACGTAGAATTTTGGGTACTATTAGACAGACAATCAAAATTATCATCAAATAATATTGGATGTTATTTTTCAATAAAAAAAATATATTCAAAAGGGAATGTACCAATAATTATAAAACCACAAATAAATGAAGACTCAATAGTTAGAGGAGATCGATATAAATGGAAAAAGATAAGCGGAAGCTTTAATCCAAAAGATGCGTTTAATTTTATGACCATAGGAAATTTCTATGAGAGGAGTGAAACAAAATTAGAAGAGATAGAAAATTTTAGAGGAAAACCTTTTATAGATCCAACATCATATTATTTGATAGATGATGTTAGCGTATGGCAAGAAGGAGATAAGGAGGAAAAGGTATTTAAAGAAAAGGAAATAAAAGAAGGAACAATAATAGAATTAGATAATGTAGAATTTGATTCAAATAGTTCAAAATTGAAAGAGAAATCTTATTCAGAATTAAATGAATTAGTAAATTTATTAAAAAATTCAAAAGAACTTAAAATTGGAATTTATGGACATACAGATAATGTAGGGAAAGAAGAAAGAAATTTAAAATTGTCAAAATCAAGGGCATTGAGCATTTATAATTATTTAATTGGAAAAGGAATAGAAAAAGAAAGAATGCTTTATGAAGGATTTGGAGAAAGTAATCCAATAAGTGATAATAGAACAGAAGAAGGAAGAAAAAAGAATAGGAGAGTAGAATTCATAATATTGTCAAAAAAATAAAAAGCGAATAACAAAAGTTAGTCAGTCATATGTGGGATCCATCTTTTTTCAGGTCTCGGAGAATGGAGCCGCAGGTGTCAGACAAGTTTCAGGTAGAGCAGAAGTGGTAAAATTCCCACATACGTTGGATAGCCGGGTCATTGGCTTCCACCAAAAAAAAAGAAAAAATGAAATCATTTATCTTTTCATGCCGAATAATTCTTTTAATGTTATTGCAATTGGTGGAATGTTGTTAATTCTTTCCACAGTCTACGGAATTTTGACAAAACAAGAAAGGGATAATACAAGGAGATTTAATCAATATTGGATATGAAAATTATGGAATATAAATGCGATAAAATAAGTATTACAGATTCTGGAATTGGCGTAGAAGTTCACTTTGAAAATTTGAATGGAGATAGCGAATTATACTTTTTAATTCAAAAGCATTTTGAGGAAGATGAAGATTATGACGAAGGAAGCTATATCGAAACTCACGATTTTGATTTAGCAGGGCATTATTATCCAAAAATAAAATTGAGTAAGTCAAAATGTATCTTTGAATATGAAAAGAATCTATTTACAATTACCTATCATATAGATGAAAAGAAATTTAAAGAGTTAGAAGAATTTCTAAAGATTCTTGGCACGGTTGAAATAACAAATTAAAAAAAGAAGGCTGGCTGGAACAAAGCATCCAACGGCAACAGCCGGCAAAAGCTGGCTACGCCGTTTAGCCGGAACGTTCGACAGCATTAAAGTAGAAAATAAAAAATGAAACAGAAAATAATTTTAATTCTATTGATATTATTTCAATTCAGTTTGCAAAGTCAAAATTTAATAAAGAATGGAGATTTTGAAGAATTGGAAATAAATATTTTATCAGATTGGCAAAATATCTCAGGAACTACTGATATAATAAATTTAAATAGCATCAAAAAAGATTATTATTGGGAGACAAATAAACGATTTTTTAAAGGTGTAAAAAGCAAAGTATTTGTTGGTTATGCTTTTAACCAAAATTTTACCGAGGTAATTAGTACAAGACTTAAAAGCCCACTTCTAAAAGATACAGTCTATACAATAAAAATTAGTTTCTTGACAGGACACAGTTGTAGAAATGGATTAAGTAGCATAACAATTGGCCTTACAAAGGAAGAATTGGAAAAATCAGAACAACCTAAAAATTATCAAATAAATATTGCTCGTATCACTAATGAATCTAACAAGATTGAAGGAGGTGTTTGGAATGAATTAGAATTAAATTATCAATCAAAAGGAGGAGAAAAATATTTGTCACTTGGAAATTTCAATGGCGAAAATTATGATTACATGAAATATGAAAAAGAATTAATGATTGAAGGAGATTTGAGTATTTCCTGTAATTATCTGATTATTGACGACATAAAATTAATAAAGGCTACCAATGAGTTAGTCATTAAAAAATCGTTGAATACCTCCGCCCCTCCAATCGCTATTGAAGATATTGCATTTGATTTTGGTAAATGGAAAATCAAAGAAGAATATTATGATGAACTAATCAAAAAAATAGAGGTGATTAAAAACAGAGAAGATGATTTTACAATCGTAGGATATACAGATAATATTGGTTCTGAGAAAAAAAATCAAATTTTATCCCTAAAAAGAGCGATTGCTATAAAGGATTTTTTGATAAACCATGGAATTAATTTAAGCCGAATTACAGTTTTAGGTAAAGGTGAACAATCTCCAAAATATAGCAATGAAACAGAAATAGGGAGGTCAAAAAATAGACGAGTTGAAATACAATTTAAATGAAGAAAACGCTGTAGAACAAAGGCTAAAATGGTCATAGCGGATATGCGCCGCTATGCTGTTTAGGGAGGCGTTGTGTGTAATTATGAAAAAAATAAAAAATTAGTAATAATATAAATGAGAGATAAGATTTGCTTATTTGAACAGATAAATGGACCAGAAATTGAGGAATTCACAAAAGGATTTTTAGGAATAAAAATTATTGAAAAACATAGGAAAAATATCAAAGAATTAAAATTAAATCTAGAAACCGTAAAACAAAATACTTTAGCTAATTCTTATTGTGATATAAAATTGATTCAATTACCAAATTCATTCTATGAATCAAAAAATGATAATTCGTTTTCTTGGAAAGAATTCACTATCAAACTCATATCAAATGAAATAATAAATATGATCTTGAAGGATGAAATTCAACTTTCAAAGGATATTAAACAGTACAAATTACTCAATGGATTATTCAAATGGAAAAAAGAAAAATTCATATTAACCAAAAAGTCAAAGTTAACTTCTAGAAATTGGATCCAAGAAGGAATCATAAACTCAGTACCTATAAAATCAAATAGCAAAGAAAAAAGTGAGCTTGATTCAATACTAAAAAACATGGTTAATTTTTATATTAAATCTAATTTTGAAGAATTTGCATATCAGAAAATAATCTTATCAAATTTGAGAAAAGTATCAGAAAAAAATGATTGGATATCTATTAACTTTCAAGAGGAGAAAGAAATTTTAAATAAAAGAGTTCTTTGGAATTTGCAAGTAGATTCTAACAAAACGGATAAATTTAAAATCGAAATTGAGGAAATTGAATCCAGAAATAAAAAAGCTATGGCTGGAACTAGAGAAACAGCTAATTTTAAATTATTTTTAATGGAGCAATTAAGGAATAAAATTGAATCAAAAATATCATCTGATTAAAAAAGAAAAAAATACACTCAATAAATAGCGCGCCATACGCAGCTATACGAAGCTCTCGCTTCGATATGGCATTCTGTTGAACGAAAAAAGTACCCTGTTGTACCACCAGAATTCTCCTCGTTCGTTTATCTCTACCTTTGCCGGTCGACAGGTATCTCAGCTTGTCAAGCCGGAGGATTGATGTAGATACGAAAACTTAAGCAAGTCCCCTTCTAAGAGCAAATCAAAAGCTCGTTTAACAAAATGATAACCAGAAATCAGACCCACCTCCAACAAAACAAGATTCTTCACAAAACCAAAATAGTAGGGTAGACTGCCTCCCTATTATTTTGAGTAGCATAATGAGTAGCCGTTAAACGGCTACTTTTATAAAGTATTGATTTTAAATTTTTTTAGGTGATTTTGATCAAGTAGAAAAAAACAAAAGAGAAATTTTATGTAAAATAAATGGCCTAATCTCTAGCAGTACTGAATTAAGAGCAATGGCAATAAAAAGACAAATATTGTTTGTTATTTTAATGTTTTAGTTTAATTTTAGGGGGTAAGTGGGATTGTGGGTGTTGGGTTGTTGCATGCAAGCAGAAAAAATATAAACAAAATGGGACATTCGATAAATGCAATAATATTAAAAGGAGACTACGAAAACGAAAAAGTGGAAAAGTACGAATTGAAAGGAGTAAAATTAGATTTTGATTTAACAATGTTTTTTATTGATGGGTTCTTTACTGCTTGTTGGCAAAAGAAACTAGATAAGGAAGGATTATTGGACTCAAATTGTAATGAGGTTGCTTGGTATCCTAGAGAATTAGTGATTTATGAATTAATGAAAGAAATAAGTAGAAATGAAGAAGTAGAATTTGCATTGATATTCACAGATTACTTTGGTGGAGTAGGAGAACAATATGCGAATGTTTACCAAGGAAAGAGAAATGTAGATTTTGAAATAAACACAATAAGTAAAGCCTTAAAATATTTGGGTGTTGAGAAAGGAAATCATGCTGATGAATTTGATTCAATTGGATTAAGTAAATATCGAGTGAATCCAGATTATCTTGGAAAATATCGAGATTTAGCTGATGAATTAGGAGTTTGAAATAAAGGACAAGGCAGCATGCAACAAAGTATACGAAGGCTATAGCTACTAAAGGCTAAACTGCCAGGCATGTGCTACAACCAGCTACATCTCATATGCAAGCGTTGTGAGTAATTATAAAAAATATTAAGTAATGGGAATTAAATTAGGAATAACTATTATAGATACGAAAGGGAAAAGGTTTAAGGTTGAAAACGAATTGAAATTTCCGCATAAAAAGGTCAAAACTGAAGACTTGTGTCCCAATTATCTTCATATAGGTTTTTTTAAGAATAAAATTATTTTACTCAACGAACATGTAAATGAATTGATTAGTGAGGATAAGAACTTAAATCATATTGAAAATCTCATTACCAATGAAATCCCGAAAAGTGAAATAGTTCATATTGTTCAATTTGATTCAATTAATTTAGCTGGATATGTTATAATTGAAAACGGACAAAAATTCCGAGCAAAATGTGTTGCGAATGAACAAATATATCTGGATGATGATAATTTAACTGATTTTGAAATCCAAACTCTTGAAACTACGAAAAATTCAATTTTTGAAGCTCATCCTCAAATCAAGGATAAAATATTAAAAACTATTTCTGGAAAAACTAAAAAGGAGGAATTAATATATTTTTTGACTTTTAGAAACAAATTAATTAAAGATAACATTACTTACTATAATGGTAATTTTGAAATTCAATTTATAAATATGATAATTCCATATTTGGTCGAATCTGATTGGTTCGGCTTAACTAAAATCCAATATGTCAAATACAATAAGGTTAAACTAAATCAACCAGAGTTGGAAATAATGAAGTATATAAATCACGCTTTCAATCAATTAAAATAATACTCACAACCCGCGATCCCTGCAATGACTTCCTTCGGTCGTCACTACAGGGTATCGCAAACCGTTACCTCCCATGAAGAAAATAAAAAAGTAAGATAAATGAGAATGACTATGAAAATAAAAAGATTGATGGAAAAGAATTAAAAATTCCATAGGATTATCAAATAAGATCACAAGTAGATCTATTTAAACAGCTTCAATGATAATTGAATATGGAAAGCAATAAGCATAAATACGCGTCTTTTCTATTTTATTTCATAGCAAAAAATATTGAATAAAAGTTGCAGTTGTTTTGCGTTAATCTTAAACCCCTTTGTTAAATAGATATAAAGCATGAAAATTAAAAACCCTCTATTTTTTATTAATAGGCGTTCAAATATAACCCGTCTATCCTTGATTGGTTGCCTATTCCTTTTGACCCTACCCATCCAGGCTCAAGATTGTTGTGATATAGATGATCTAGTAGATTTGTGCTACTTATCGGGAGCAGATTATTGTGGTTTCGGTGGCAACTGCCCTGCTTATTCTATGGATGGTGATTTTATGATCAATGCTCTGGTGCTCAAGCTTACTTCGTCGGATAATTTTGGCCCCAATGGAACCGTAAATTGTGAGTTTAATCTCAAAAAACTGGAGGACGTGTCTTCGGTTCAGGCCATTAGGGACTGTGGCTGTGACGTGATTTTTATGCCAGCGGTATTCTCTGATCCGGTCACTAACAACATAAATTCAACCGAATCTTATATCCCAGAGCCTATCTTGCAAAATGTTTACGACTGGTCTTTGGAATGTGAGAATAACCTGGTCATTGCCACACAGGGTGAGGCCACGCAATGGGGATACACCACAGAAGATGCCAATATTAATCCCAATACACCCATTTCGGGAACCTCTTTTAATTCCATTTTTGATGGGCCTTTTGG
>JALZUU010000754.1 GCA_023300665.1 Saprospiraceae bacterium
CTTCTTTTTTACGGACCTTTTCTTCTTCTTCATCGCTCAGCTCTTCTGTTTCTACTCGAAGATTTTCGATAATGAACTCTTGTCGACTTGGTGTATTCTTACCCATATAATAAGAAAGAACGTGTTCAATACTGGTTTCTTCGCTAAGAACTACAGGATCTAGTTTGATATCTTCGCCAATAAAGGCACCAAATTCATCTGGTGAAATCTCTCCTAATCCTTTAAATCGCGTGATCTCTGCCTTGCCTCTTAGCTTTTTAATCGCACTTTGTTTTTCTGATTCAGAATAACAATAAAAGGTCTTGCTTTTATCTCTTACACGGAATAAAGGGGTATCCAAAATATAGAGGTGACCGCTTCTTACGAGGTCTGGAAAAAACTGTAAAAAGAAAGTGAGCAATAATAATCGAATGTGCATACCATCCACATCCGCATCCGTTGCGACTACCACTCTATTAAATCGTAGATCATCTAAGGAGTCTTCAATATTTAACGCATGCTGAAGCAGATTAAATTCTTCATTTTCGTAAACTACCTTTTTGGTTAAGCCAAAACAGTTAAGTGGCTTACCACGCAAACTAAAAACAGCTTGTGTTTGTACATCTCTCGCCTTGGTGATAGATCCACTTGCAGAGTCACCCTCTGTAATAAAAATAGTCGTTTTGAGCGACATTTCTGCATCTACTTTTTTTCCAGTATCGTTATAGTGTAATCGACAATCGCGTAATTTCTTGTTGTGTAAATTTGCTTTTTTAGCACGTTGGTTGGCAATTTTTTTGATGCCAGCGATTTCTTTTCTTTCACGTTCAGATTGAATAATCCGACGCTCCATTAATTCGGCAACTTCTTTATTTTTCAATAAAAAATTATCTAGATCTTTTGATAAAAAATCATTGATAAACTTACGGACGGTTGCTCCATTAGGTGCGATGTGTGTAGAACCAAGTTTGGTTTTTGTTTGTGATTCAAAAACGGGTTCTTCTACTCGAACACTAATCGCAGCGACGATAGAAGCTCGAATATCTTTAGCGTCGTAAGATTTTTTCTTTTCTCTTTTAAAATAATTTTGTAGTGTACTCGCAAAAGATTCTTTGAATGCACTTAGATGGGTTCCACCTTGCGTGGTATTTTGTCCGTTTACAAAAGAGTAATACTGCTCACCATATTGTTGCCCGTGAGAAATAGCCACTTCGATATCATCTCCTTTTATGTGAATAATTTCGTATCGTAGTTGTTCGCTGCCTTTGGTTTTTCGATGCAATAAATCAAATAATCCTCTTCGAGAAAATATAGATTTATTATTAAAATTAATTCTTAATCCAGCATTTAGGTAGGCATAATTCCATAGTTGATTTTCGACGTATTCAGAACGGAATTTATATTTTTTAAAAACAGAATTATCTGGTTGAAACTGAATCATCGTTCCATTTTCTCCTGCTCCTTTTTTTATTTTAGCATCGTTGGTAACGTTTCCTTTTTCAAATTCAGCTATTTTGGTTTTTCCATCTCGAAAAGCTTGAACTTTAAAATAATCCGAGAGTGCATTCACTGCCTTGGTTCCTACTCCATTCAGTCCAACAGATTTTTTAAATGCTTTAGAATCGTATTTACCTCCAGTATTAATTTTAGAAACGCAATCAACTACTTTACCTAATGGAATTCCTCGACCATAATCTCTGATCGTTACGATACCATCTTCGATTTTTACATCAATATTAGCCCCATACCCCATGACGTATTCATCAATAGAGTTGTCAATAACTTCTTTTAGTAAGATATAGATACCATCGTCGGGAGAAGAGCCATCGCCTAATTTACCGATGTACATACCCGGACGAATACGGATGTGTTCGCGCCAGTCCAGTGACCGGATATTGTCTTCATTATAGGTTACCTTTTCCATCTGTTTGCGCGTATTTTTTTTAGTGTTTCTAATAGTAGTTGACTTTTTTTGCGCATGATTTTGGGAGGCCATAAAAATTTATTTTGAGATGTTAAATGACTTGATTTAATAATCTCCCATCTTGCGAAAAAAGCTTTACAAAAGTAAAGATATCCAACGACTTAAAAAAGTCTAATTGCGATGGAAAATAGGTTATTTAGATAGAAGTTGTTTAAAAATGAAGCAGGATCATGAAATATTGGACAAACGGTGAATAGACTTTATTCTAACATAATTAGTACGCTTTACTAATGAAACAGAAACAATTGAATGGAATAGAGACAACAATGGATGAATTGTCTTTACTCCATAAAGAAACCGGAACGAGATGTGTATTTCGATCCGGTCTTTTCTTTTGTAGAGACTTTTGTATGAGACTTTTGTAGAGAGAGACAATTCGTGAATTGTCTTTACGTTGTCTTTACGTGAATTGCCTTTTTGGTTCTCTCTACCAAAGGCTTAAGAGTCCTGTCCGGTTCATATCTTTGATATCATTGGCTAAAGCGAGATTTACCTCTGGCGAATAAAGTGGTAGGCTAGCCTTACGGTCATCCCAAATTTCCACTTTCATTTCACGAGCAAAAGCTTTCGCTAAATCGCCCATATCTTTTGCATATTCTTTTGGTTTACCCAATGCGACAAATAAGTCGATAACCGCCATTCGGATAATTTCGTATTTATCCAATTTGAATAGCATTTTGAGTACCGTTTGATTTTTATAATTATTACCAACTTCTTCCATTTTCTCTTTCAATTCTTGAACAGAATATCCTAATAAGCCGGCACGATATTGCCACCACTTATATGCATCACTATTGGCACCGAAAGAACGCTGATGTTCTTTTTCAACAGATTTTTGACAAGAGATTAACCCCATCACTTTAGTCAGTTCAATAACGGCCAATACCTGATCTTTGGTAAGTCGTTCTGCAGAAGCTCCTTTTTTCTTTCCTTTTTGCTCATGGCTTAAAATCAATTTAGCACACATCTGCTTTACAGGACTATCAGAGCTTAAAGTAATAAGGCGAGCCATCTCCAATGAAATATAGTAATCTTTCAATTTACTATGCTGCATGGTTTTGACCGCAAAATCCTTTAATTCCTGAGGCGTTCGGATATCATCTGCAAAAGCATATACATCCCTTAGCCAGTGCTCTACATTTTTATTGTATTTATGAGCCGGAAGCTTAAGTGCAGCATGCAAATTAGTGGCAGTCACCACCTGTGTTCCTTTTTTGCTTACCAATAATTGAAGTTCCATAATTAAATCTTTTTGTTTGTTTTAGGCTTAAAAGAGCTAAAAAACAGTTTGATCACACTGCAAATTAATAAGAATTTGCGAATAAAACAATTTTTGTTTTAAAATTGTTGCATTTTTACAACATTTAAACACAAAAACATATAAACTTATTATTTTACTAATAGTTTTTTATCATCAAAATAGGAATATTCAGTACTTCAGGGTAAAGTAAGGGGAACTAGTTTATGAGGGGAAGGGGTAATTTTTTTTTCTTTTTCAGTTTTCAGTATAAGAATTAATATAGAATTGGGAGGAAAGCTATAATACAGACGTATTTCTGGGATCAAGGTATGGGCAAATCAAGAAAAAGTCAAGGGATATTCATTTAACGGTGTCTGGTTAATTATCTTAACCTACATAATAGATATTGTACTCTTATAAATAATTGTTAATCAGCTTATCGGTTAATTAGTTTTGTATTACACAAAGCTAACGCGGTAAAGGCAAAAGAGGTTGCTGAACGTTCTTACCAATTAATAAGGCCTTCTTTCTGGTTAAGCTAATAGATTACTTCTTTTTTATCTCATTCCAAGTTTTGAATAAAGTTTCTTGATCAGGGCGATTCTCGGGGATTTCTCGGAGTGGTTCACAAGCTTTTAGGTGTTCAAAACAATCTCCAGGTAAGGTTTGGTATAGTTGTGTGCCTTTGGTCTTCCAAGCAATCATCTCATCGGTTAGTTCTCGAATCACTTTTCCAGGGTTTCCAACGACTAGGCTGCGTTCAGGAATAATGGTATTGGCTTTGACGAAACTAAGTGCACCTATAATAGAATTAGCTCCTAA
>JALZUU010000755.1 GCA_023300665.1 Saprospiraceae bacterium
AAGAATTCGAAAAGCAGTCGAGAACTAGAGAAAATTTTTCAAATCGAGCCTCTTTTTTGAGTGAATAGCCGCGCTATTGACGAGAAAAAAGGCGAAGAGCCTGCCTGCCGGCAGGCAGGTTGGAGAATTTTATCAGTTCGTAGACAATTTTGGAGTTTTTAAACAACTTCTTTATTAAAAAATTCAAATCAAGACTCTTTTTTTAACGTTTTCTAGTAAACTGCTTCTGCAATTCGGCGGATCGTTTCGGTATCGCCCATGGTATAATAATGTAAGCAAGGAGCACCTTTTGCTTTCAGTTCTTTAGATTGAGCAATACACCATTCAATTCCGATTTCTTTAATTGCGGCGGTATTATTAGCATTCATAGCAGCATTTACGAGGTCATCTGGTAAATTTATAAAAAATAACCTTGGCAATGAATTTAATTGATAACGTTTTGTGAGTGGTTTTAAGCCTGGTACAATGGGAACATTGATACCCATTTCACGGCAAGCATCTACATAATCGAAATATTTTTGATTATCAAAAAACATCTGAGTAACGATATAATCTGCTCCAGCATCAATTTTTTCCTTAGTTCGTACTAAATCTGCTTTCATACTTGGTGCTTCGATATGCTTTTCTGGGTACCCCGCAATACCAATACAAAAATCCATTTTCTCTCCATTCTCAATATTTGAATCTAGATAGATTCCTTTATTCATTACATCAATTTGCTTCACCAAATCCAGTGCATAAGGATGACCATCTGGTTCAGGAATAAACTTTCCATCAAATTTACGAGCATCACCACGTAGTGCTAATACATTATTTATGTTTAAAAAATTTAGATCGATAAGTGCATTTTCGGTGTCCTCTTTGGTAAAACCTCCACAAATCAAATGTGGTACTGCATCCACTCCGTATCGATGCATAATAGAAGCACAGATTCCCACTGTTCCAGGTCGTTTACGGATCGCTATTTTTTCATAGTAGCCACTGTCTCTTTTATTATAAATAAACTCTTCCCTATGATACGTTACATCAATAAAAGGAGGTTTAAACTCCATTAATGGATCTAGGACATCAAATATTGCCTTCATTCCTCCTCCCTTCAATGGTGGTAGAACTTCAAATGAGATCAACGTTTTTCCGTCCGCTTTTTCAAAGTATTCTGTTACTTTCATTTTTATAAAAACTTAATAAAGTAAAATATATATGAGATGTGGTTTTATTTGGAACCGTAAAGGTACTAAGTAATGATCAAATAATAACTTCTTGGTTTGTCATACCTTTTATATGCTGTCAGGTTTTAGTCAAAGTTAATTACCTTTGATTCTTAACTATTAATATATGATCGAGGTTTTTGGTATTCGTCATCATGGTCCTGGTTCTGCTCGTCGCCTTCTCAAGGCATTGGAGGCCTTAAATCCTGATGTTTTATTGGTCGAGGCACCCACCGATGCAGAGATGCTCTTGGATAGTATGTCCCTACCCGATTTGATTCCTCCAGTAGCCATGTTGCTTTACGATAAAAATGATTTATCAAAAGCCAGTTACTATCCTTTTGCAGAATTTTCACCCGAATGGCAGGCCATAAAATATGCCCTAACCAAAGGTATTTCCATAAAATTTATGGACTTACCCCAAGGTATTAGTTTTGAAAAAAAATCAAAAGAAAAGGATCAGAACATTCCTACCGATCCCAAACAAAATCCCACTCAATCACTCCCTAAATATGTAACCGATCCGCTTACCTATCTAGCAGAACTAGCTGGCTATAGCGATAGCGAACGTTGGTGGGAAGCTACCTTCGAAGAACAATTTGAGGATACGGAAATTTTTCCTGCCTTACTAGAATTGATGACTGGTCTACGCGAAGCCAGTCAAGACCATATCTCTCCAGACACCTTGCTGCGCGAAGCTTGGATGCGCAAAACAATGCGAACTTCTATCAAAGAAGGAGCTGAACGAATGGCAGTAGTTTGTGGTGCTTGGCATGCACCCGCTTTGCATGAGTTAGATCAGTATAAATCAGCAGAGGATAATCGACTACTAAAGGGATTAAAAAAAATAAAAATCAGTGGTACTTGGATTCCTTGGACCTATAGTCGACTGGCTTCTCAAGGTGGTTACGGAGCTGGAGTTACCGCTCCAGCTTGGTATCAACTCTTATTCAAAAATCCGGATGAAGCAGTTCTTCATTGGATGAGTAAACTCGGCCGCTTGTTTCGAGCAGAAGATATGGACGGTTCCCCTGCACATGCGATCGAAGCGGTTAATTTAGCAGAAACCTTAGCAGCAGTCAGCGATCAACAGATTACTGGAATTGCAGAATTGCGCGCGGCAGCTATCGCTATTTTTTGTAATGGTGATGAAGCACAATTAAGATTGGTGGAAGATAAAATGATTATTGGTGAAACGATGGGTAATGTTCCTGAAAGTATTCCTAAAGTACCACTACAAGTCGATCTTGAAAAATCGATTCGCTCCGTTCGTTTTGGAAAAGTTTGGATGATTACTTCTACCCAAGAAAAAATCTTAGACCTACGAAAACCAACTCAACTCAAAGCCAGTCAGTTATTACATCGGATGTTGATGCTCGATATTTCGTGGGGACAACTAACCAAGATTGCCAAGGGAAGTAATGCGGGAGCTTTTAGTGAAGTCTGGGAGTTAGAATGGCAACCAGAATTTCTACTTAAAATTATTGAAGCAGGAATGTGGGGAAATACCGTCGCCGTGGCCGCATCGAATAAGGTACGCCATGAGATGAAATCACTATCCGTACTTTCTGAATTAACGCAATTAATTGAATCTGTGTTTAATGCGGACTTACCTGATATTGTCAGTGAATTACTTGAAAAAATCAGTGATATTTCTGTCAATATTTACGACGTCGCTCAACTAATGGATGCACTGACTCCACTCGTAAATGCGATGCGTTACGGTAGCACCCGAGGATTGAACACCAATAATTTGGGCCAACTAATTGATCAATTCATCCCACGCATCACGATTGCATTGCCCAATGAATGTAGTAATCTAGACGATGCTGCCACTGCGCTAATGTTTAAGCGAATCAATGCCACCAACCGTAATATTTTTATCCTCAATGATCCATCAATGATCAATTTATGGTTAACGACTTTGCTAACCATCCAACAAAATGACCAAACCAATCCATTACTCCAAGGTGCCACCACTCGTATTTTATTCGATAAAGAAGTTTTAAACATTGAGACTGTTAGTAACTGGTTAGATTATACTTTATCTGCTGGTCAATCTCGTGAACACGCTGCCGCCGCACTCGAAGGTTTTTGTTATGGTAGTGGATTATTACTGATTCACAATCCTCGATTATGGCAAATAATTGATGACTGGATTGATAATATTCCTATGGATATTTTCATGGAATTACTGCCTTTATTAAGACGTACGTTTGCTGTTTTTAGTGATCCAGAACGACGGAAAATGATGGAGTTGGCGAAGGGTGGTTCGGCGGTATCTGTAGAAAAGGAAGTTAATTCAGATCAGTTGGAGGAAGGACGGGCGGCGTTGGTGTTGGGGACGGTGAGGAAATTATTAGGATGAAGAAAAAATCCATTCTAAAACAACTTTTTAAAAAGTTGTTTTGATAAAAGAACTACCCCTCCACTTCCCGAAACGCCTCCCAAACACCTCCTTCAGGAATCGGCGCCTGCAAGCTTATGCGCTCATTCGTCACCGGATGATCAAATGCCATTTTCCAGCTATGTAGTTGGATAGAACGATCTTTATTACCACGACGAGCACCGTATTTTACATCCCCTTTGATGGGAGAACCAATAGCAGATAATTGTACACGAATTTGATGTTGACGGCCAGTCATTAATTTTACTTCGAGTAGATGATAGTTATCACTAGAGGCGAGTAGTTTATATTTTAAGCGAGCTTCTTTGGTTGCTTTGCCTGGTTTATCTAACGCGACTGCTTTATTATTGCTTTGCACATAGATATGATGAGTGAGTTCGCCGGACGACTGAGCAGGTAATTTTTTAACTACCGCTAAATAGGTCTTATCGATCGTTCGGTTTTTAAACTGTTCGTTAAGGATCGTGAGACTCTTTTTATTTTTAGCAAATAAAACAATACCACTGGCTGGACGATCAATACGGTGGGTAGCAAAAATGGGAATTTTAGCGTAGATACTCGCCAGGTCAGTAAGCGATTTATCTCCAGTTTTGTCGGGTTGTACTGGAATGCCTCCTGGTTTATTGAAGGCTAAAAGTTGGTTATTTTTATAAATAATCTGATCAGAAATCTGCATAGTTTGGTCGTTGTTTTATTTGAAATAATAACAAATCAATAAAAATGAATAATGCCTGATCGTTTAGGTTTAAACGCAAGCAGGCATTATTCATTTTTCATTCAAAATTTATTCATTCTAATCAATCATCTAATTCTTCATAATCTGTAAATTCACCACTATCCGGTTCCTGTGGTAATTCTTCTTCTTTTGCCTCTTTTAACTGACGGGGTACATACCAAAAACGGTATCCTATAAATCCAATAACCAACCAAAAAATCAATTTCATCTCGTGGGTTTTTAACAAAATTCTGACTGATTGACATTTCTTCCATTTGCGGCCTCCCTGCCTCCTAAAAGAGTGACATCTACCCCGTAAATGTCTATCAGTCAGAACAAAAATAAACTTTTGCCATCAATTTATCCGAACCATTCGATATTTCCGGTGTAATGAAGAAGGAAACACCATTTTCATATAAAGAGAACATGCTATTCAATTTGGGTATTTTTCTTACCTTTGTGGCCTTAATTTTAGTTCATACTACTGAACATTTCTTCCATTTGCAGCCTCCTAGCTCCGGCAGTATCGCCGGAGAGTAGCATCAAACCAGCAAATGTCCAGTAGTATGATTTCAGTTATAAATTCTATAGCTATTTAATATACAATCAATGAATTACAAAAAAATTAATAATATCACCGGCTGGGCAGTTTTTGCGATTGCCCTTATCGTCTATTATTTTTCTGCCGAAAGAGTAGGTAGTCTTTGGGATTGTGGTGAATTTATCACCGGAGCCTACAAACTTCAGGTAGTTCACCCACCGGGAGCACCTATTTTCATCTTGATTGGGCGAATGTTTACATTCATTGCTGAAATTTTCTCTAGTAATCCAGAAGATATTTCTTTTGCCGTCAATATGCTCTCCGGTATTTGTAGTGCTTTTGCGGCTACTTTTGTTTGTTGGGTAACCACTATCTTAGGAAAATTAGTCTTAGTGGGTCGAGAAAATGATCCTACCGATAGCGAAACCATCGCACTGATGAGCGCAGGTATGGTTGCTGGATTAACGACTGCTTTTTCTACTTCTATCTGGTTTTCTGCTGTGGAAGGTGAGGTATATGCCATGTCTACTTTCTTTACAGCACTTACGCTTTGGGCGGCCATTAAATGGTATAGTTTGCCTAATGAAGCAGAACACGATCGTTGGTTGGTTTTCTCTGTTTATGCAGCAGGACTTTCTATGGGAGTTCACCTTTTAAGTTTATTGACCTTTCCAGCCTTGGCGTTATTCTATTATTTTAAAAAATATAAAAATCATAACCTATTAGGTATGGCCGCCGCCGCAGGGCTTGGAATTGTATTCGTAGCTGCCATTCAGAAGATCGTTATTGTAGGTATTCCAACACTATGGAGTAAGCTAGATTATTTAATGGTGAATGGTTTAGGAATGCCGGTACACACAGGATTGATTCCACTAGTATTGATTTTATTCGCAGCTATTGCTGGTGGATTAAAATATGCCCACAAAAAGCAAAATGGGTTACTACAACAATTATTTGTTGCTTTTGCATTGGTGGTAATGGCCTTTTCTACCATCGGAATCGTCGTGATTCGTGCCAATGCCAATACGCCGATTAACATGAACAATCCGAGTGATGCCATGCGTCTACTTCCTTACCTCAATCGGGAACAATATGGAGAAAGACCTTTACTAAAAGGTCCGCATTTTAACGCTCCGGTTGCTAAGGTTAACACCGAAGATAGACTCGGACTAGTGGATGGTAAATACGAAAATGTAGAGCTAAAAGCCTCTTACGAATATAACAGTAATGACGAAATGTTATTCCCTCGAATGGGACATCAAGACGAAGCGAGAAAAGAATTATATAAACGCTGGATGAGCGGCAAAAAATCTAACCCAACGATGGGGGATAATATTGCCTTCTTCGTCCGTTATCAAATCCGTTGGATGTATTGGCGGTACTTTATGTGGAATTTTTCAGGGCGCCAAAATGGAGAACAAGGATTCTATGATTGGGATAAAAAAAGTGGTAATTGGATCACAGGATTTAATTTTATTGATACCGGTATATTAGGTTTACCCACCACTACTAATATGCCCGACTCTATGGGAGGTTCCAATGAAGGTCGTAATGCTTATTTTATGCTACCCTTTTTATTTGGTTTATTGGGAATGTTTTTCCACGCCAAAAACCGCAATAAAGATTTCTTAGCATTACTTACGCTATTCATCATTACAGGAATTGGAATTATCGTCTACTCCAACCAGCCTCCAAATGAACCTCGTGAACGAGATTATGTACTGGTAGGCTCGTTCTTTACTTATGCCATTTGGATTGGAATGGGTGTACTGGCGCTGTTTAGTCTTTTGCGAGATAAAATGTCGCAAACAGCAGCGGCTGGTGTTGCTGGTGCTGTAATTATGATTGCGCCGCTATTGATGGGCTTCCAAAATTTTGATGATCATTCACGTCGACACCATTCGGCAAGTAGAGATTATGCGAGTAATTTCCTTAACTCTTGCGAACCCAATGCCATTATCTTTACTTATGGAGATAATGATACTTATCCGCTTTGGTATGCACAAGAAGTAGAAGAAATTCGTACAGATGTGCGGGTAGTCAATCTAAGTTTGATCGCAGTAGACTGGTATATTGATCAACTGCGTCGTAAAGTAAATAATTCACCAGCCATTGATATGACAATTCCGGCAACTGCTTATCGAGGTAAAAAGCGACAACAGCTATTTTTCCTTTCTGCAGAAAATCCAGAAATGCCACTAAGAAAAGCGGTTGAATTTATGGGTAAAGACAACCCACGTGCTGTTCAAGGTCGAACGCTCGAAAGTTTTGTTCCTACTCGAAAGTACTTTATTCCTGTCAACCAACAACAAGTTATTGCTAACGGTACGGTTAAACCAGAAGATGCAAATAAAATTTCAGGTCGATTAGATTTTACTTTCCCACGTAGCAATTATATCCAAAAAGGAGAATTAGCACTACTTGATATTATCGCAGCCAACGCCTTTAAGCGTCCAATTTATTTTGCGGTTACTTGTCGTCCTTCTTCTTTGTTAGGACTGGATAAATATTTACAATTAGAAGGCTTATCTCTACGACTAGTTCCTATCAAATCTGAAGGAGATAATCGTTATGGAATGGTTGGAAAAGGTCGAGTAAATACGGACGCTTTTTACAAGCACTTTACGGAAGATTTCCGTTTTGGTAATTTTGATAAGATGGATTTATTCGTAGATCGTAGTTATGGACCAAGTGTTCAGACTATGCAAGTTGGGGTCATGCGTGCTAGTGAAGCGCTGATCAATGAAGGTAAAAAACAACAGGCAGTACAGCTTGTGGATACTTACTTTAAGAAGTTTCCGCACATGAATTTCACCTTTGATCGTTATACGATGTTTTTATTACAAAATATGATTCAGGCGGGTGGTTATCAACAAGCGAAACCATATATCGAAACCTTGGCAAATGAAACGGTTGAACGGCTTGACTACTATATGTACAACATGGATCCAGATATACTTAGAATGGGTTTTGGTGACGATTTTAATACTTACCGAGGAATTATGGAAGAATTAAAACGAATTGTCGCTAGCCAAAAAGATGTGGCCTTGATCGATAAGTTCAATGGTATGTTTGGCAAATTTTCTGGTAATAAAGTTCCTAATTAATATGAAAGAAAAATCAATTGTCATCGGTGGCGACCACGCTGGGTTCGCCTTTAAAGCCAGCATTATTAAAATGCTAGAAGAATCAGGTTATACCGTAAAGGATGTCGGAGCCTACTCCACTGATTCTGTGGATTATCCAGACTTTGCACATCCGGTAGCACGCTGGAT